>JABFRW010000040.1 GCA_013140805.1 Candidatus Eisenbacteria bacterium | reverse complement strand
ATGCCGATCGACGAACGGAACTCCTCGCCGACTCCCGAACACGCGGGGCTGACGGTCGACGGCGAGGCGATCGTCTATCGACTCTACGACCTCGGCTACGGGATCGATCTCGAGCGCGCCTCGGAGTTATTGGGCGCGAGTGGTGCGGAGCGCGTGCGCCCGGTGCGGGGCGAGGGGCTCGCGATCCAGATCTCGAACCCGCCGCTCACGATCGCGATCGGTACCGAGTCGCTGCCGATCGGGTCTGCGACGCGGTCGATCGAGCTGTCGGCGCGAATCTTCGACTTCGGCGTGTTGTCGCTGCGTGCTCGCATCGTGGCGCCGTCACGGCTCACCTGGAGTGAGTTCGCGCGATTCGGTGACGCGGTGAGCGCCGCGCCGGGGTGGCGCGAGTTCTTCACCACCGCGCGCGATCGACTGATGAAGCGCATGCTGGCCGCGATCTCGAAGCCCGGCGAGGCGCCGGTCACCGAGGACTACACGGTGTTCCGCGTCAATGCTCTGCAGGGCGCCGACGGCGTGGCGCTGACCGCCGACGCGCTGCGCGAACAGGACATCGCGCAGTTGTTGCTGGGCGAGTCGCGGCCGATCTCCTCGGCGACGCGTCGCGAACTGCTGTCACAACGCTTCACGTACTACGAGGACGATCTCGCAGTGCTGACCTGGAACTCGGCGCTGGTGGTCGAACCGACCGCCGAAGATACCGACGTGCAGTACGTACTCGAGTTTGCCAATGCGCAGTTGCTCGAACTGCGTTACTACGACGCACTGCTGGACCGCGAGCTGCCGGAGATCTACGACCGCATCGAGGAAGCTCGAAATGGCTTTCACCTGATCGGTCGCCGTTATGGGCGATTGCTCGGTGAACTGCAGAAGCGATTCGCCGACGCGACCGAACTGGTCGAACGCGTCGAGAACTCGCTCAAGGTCACCGACGACGTCTACCTGGCGCGAATCTACGCGGCAGCGCTCGAGATCTTCCGCGGCCCGACGTGGCGCAGCGGCGTGGACCACAAACTTTCGATCGTGCGCGACGCCTACACCATGCTGAACGCCGAGTCGCAGGCGCGGCGCAGTGAGGCGCTCGAAGTGATCATCGTGTTGCTGATCCTGTTCGAGATCGTGCTCGCGTGGTTTCGGCCCTGAGCCTCGAGGAATCCCACGAAGCTGGAGCTCGCCCGTGTGAGGGTGGACGACCCGGACAAGGCGCTCGACTTTTACACGCGGGCGCTCGGGCTCAGTCCTTCCACAGCCGGTCCCACCACTTCATGCGGTCCTCCGGCGCGCTCCACTCACCGTCGACCGCCATCGCAGTGCGAATCTCGTCCAGGTGCCAGCCCGTGAGGGTCGCGAGGTTCTCGGCTTCCCTGCGTCGCCTCTCGCGCAACTGAGCGCGGTAGGCCACGAGCTGCTCGCACTCCTCGTCGCCTTTGTACGGGTGATGGATCACGTAGCGCCCCTGGAAGTGGGTCTGGTCGGAGGTCGCCTGCAGCGCGAGGTCCTCCGGGAAGCTCGCCTTGTCGTAGCGCGCGTGGAGCCGCGTGACGAACACGCTCGGGTCGCCGCTCCCGGCACGGCGCGAACCGTCGGCCACCCACCACACTCCGAGCTTGCGCAGTTCGTCGGCCGACAGAGGCGCGGCCGCGCACGGGTCACACCCGCTCATGTTCCACATGTACTCGGTGAACACCACGCCCATGTGTTCCTTGCGCACCTGTTCGGTGAACAGCGCTCGACAGAAGCGCGCGAAGTCGGTCTTCACGTATTCGGGGACGTCGTGATCGGTCGGCAGCTTCACGCTGCGATAGTTGACCGGCTCGACGCGGCCGGTGCGCGTGAGCGCATAGACGAACAGCTCCTGCGCGCCGTCGGCATTCACCATGCCGAGACGGATCGGCAGCATGAACCTGGGCGACTCGTAGGCGATCTGGATGGGGCGCAGTTTCTGGAAGCCGAGCTTCTGCTGCTCCTTCAGGTTCACCTTGGCGACGAAGAACTTGAGGTTCTGCTTGATGTAGATGTTCAGCACCCGCGAAGCCCCCTGCGGCACGTTGTAGTGATTCGCGGTGAGCCAGCGCTCGAGCCCGGCGCTCTCGGTGGCGGACAGAATCAGGATGTCGTACTCGCCGATCGTGTAGCTCGCTTCGATCGTGACGCCAAGCGAGATGCTCTCGGCGAACTGCGTGACGCTCGGCCTCGCGCGAGCGGACTTGAGCGCGCCAACCTCTCGCGTCGCGTCCTGCGCCACCGCGCACGGTGGCGGATCGAAGTACTCGACCAGTCGCGGCGCCGTGAACGCGTCGAGGTGCTCGATGATCGCTCCGTCGCCGACGTGGATCTGTCCCTTCTGAAGCACGGTGGGCACCGGGATCACCATGGCGAACTGCTTGGGCTCGCCCTGGTAGTCGTTGGAGAGCGTCATCACGGTGCGATCACCGTCGCGCACCAGTACGACCTGCGAGGCGCGATTGAAGAGCTTGGCGTTCCCGCTCGCGACGTAGAAGCCGCAGAAGCTATGGGCGGCCGTGGGTGCGAGCGAGAGCGAGAGCGCGATCGTGAGCAGTGGAGCCAGCGGGAGCAGGCGTTTCATGGAGAGGTCCTAGGTGTGAGGAGCGCGTCCTGGCGAAGGACGCCGTCCACTCGAAGCGCGTGGCCGGAACCAGGCGGTCGAGGAGTGGAACGGCGGGTGACAGCAGCGCGAGCGCCCACACCGGGCCGCTCGCGCGGAACAACACGAACTGGATCACGCCGGCGAGCAGCGCGGCTGCGAGCCCGAAGGCGATGCGCATCGGGCGTGCATCGGGCGTGGTGCGGGGGTCCGAGATCATGAAGAACGTGAACAGCACCAGCGCGCCACTCTCGAGTTGATGCACCGGCACACTCCACGGCTGGCCGAGCCACGCCGCGCGGCCGAACAGGACGCAGAGCCACCCGGCGAGAAACGCGAACGCGACGTCGCTGCGAGCCGCGCGATGCGCCACCGTGATTCCGGCGCAACCCAGCACCGCCGCGAACACGGTGGTGCTGCCCCATTGTCCGGGCGAGATCCACACCGCACCGGGACGCGCCCACGAGCCGCCGGTGACGAGCACCATGGCGACCAGTGCGAGGTTGGTGGGATTGAACAGGTGCTTGCCGCGAACCCGGATCAAGAACTTGCTGAACACCGCGATCGCCGCGGCCGCGAGTGCCAGCCATGGCGCGTCGGTGCGCAGCAGCAGGCACAGCGAGAGTCCCGAGATGAGAGCGCTGCGCGGCTCGAACGACGGCAGCCGCCACAGCCGCGTCGCGGCCCACTGGAACGCGAGAGCTCCGCCGAGCGTGAACGCGATCTGCGCGAGGGAGATGTCGAAGTCGAGAGCGAAACGGCCGAACACCAGCAGGCTCGCGAGGACCGCGATCTGCCCGTGACGGGCATCGGCGGCGAATGCGCGGCCGCCGGAACGAAGGCGCTCGACCACCAGAAGAAGCGCCGCCCGCACGAAGCCGAACTCGTGCGGAACGGCGCGTGCCGTCGCAGGGAACCCATCGCGACGACATTCGATCGGGTGGCTCGATGGCTCCGGATGTTCGGAGCGGCGTTCCCGCCGCTCCGCCCCATGCTCATCCGGACGCGGTGCGGTGCTCGAGGATGCGATTCTCATGATGTCCCTTCCTACGCCCGCGGGGGAGGTGCATTCCCGCTCGAGTTACGGAGGGACCGATCGCCTCAATTGCACAGCCACGGCGCGACCGCTGAATCACACTGCAGATCGCGTGCCGAGATGGCGAGGCCGGGGAATAGTGCTAAATCCCATGAATTCTCGGTCCGGGGCGCGCCGCCACTGTCACGGTGCCCGGTGACAGGTGTCGCAAGTGGGATACAGGCGTCCGGGATCGGACGGGATCTCGGCTAGCCCACCGCGACCGCGCTCTCGGCGCGATCCAGCTCCTCGATGCGGACTCGCACGCACTCGGCGACCGCGACGGGTGCCGCCGCGGCTCCCGCCCGGCGCGGCCGCATCGGCGCCGCATTCGATGCGCCGCCCTCGCGGTGCACGGGCGTCGAGCGAGGCAACACGAACAGCTCGGGCAGATGGCCGCTCAGGCCCGTGTGTTCGCCGAGCGCATCGAGCCAGCCACGCACGCGCGTTTGCGCTTCGGCGCTGCGCCCGTGCGCTCGCAGCCACGCGCTGGCGAACGAGCCGACCCATTCGGGGCGCACCCGGCGACTGCCCGGGGCTTCGCGCAACCCGAGCGGTGTCATCAGCTCGCGCTCGATCGTCTCGACCAGCGTGCGGGCCTGTTCTGGCGCCAGCAGGGTGGGCGGCAGGCTGGCGGCCAGCACCAGTTCGGGATGCAGCTCCCAGAGCGCCCGTTCGTTCGTGATCGCATAGGCGAGCTGCCCGCGCGAGGCGTCCCAGAAACGCTCGACGAAACGCTGCTGATGCTCGCGCGCCCATGCCAGGTAGAACGCACCGTTCTCGCGGCGCCCCACCAGCCGCGCGAGCTGCGCCATCGCGACCAGCGCGTGGTACCAGAGCGCGTTGAGATCGGCGAAACGCGTCGGACCGTCGCCGGCATCGAGTGACAGCAGGCCCTCGGAGTCCACGCGCAGTCCACCGCGCGTTCCGGCGCGGAAGTACTGCATGATGCTCTCGAGCGCCGGGTAGAGCGTGTCGCGCACCAGATCAATCTCGCCGCTGCGGCGTGCGTAGCGTTCGGCGGCGTGAATCAGCCACAGCGAGGCGCGCGGGTCGCCGTAGCGCGGCGAGCCCGCGGCGTCGAAGGATTCGGGCACGTAGCCTTCGTCGACATACTCGGCGTATCCGCGCAGCACCGCCGCGACCGGCTCGAAGGCGCGCAGCGACAACAGCCCGGGAAGCGCCCGGAGTGCCGTGACGCCATGCTCCTCGCCGTCCGGCAGCGTCACGAGCGTGAGTCGTGAGCCGCGGCTCACCAGCGCCAGCTCGAGTGCGGTTGCGAAACGAGTGATCCACGGATCTTCATGGTCGACCAGCGGCTCCGAGCGTCGCGACTGAGCCATGCCGTCACCGCCTTGTGCGGCGGCGGCCTGTCGCGCGGTGAAATCGGCGCCCGCGACGGCGGCGTTGCGCGTCAGGCTCAGATGTTCGCGCTCGTGGCGTTCGAGGCGTTCGACGCAGCCCGCCAGCGTCGACGGCGGCGGGGTGCCGAGGCGGCTTTCGTGCGCGAGGGTCTTGAACAGGTCGGGCTCGACCGCCGCCACCACGTGAAGCCACTGCCCGGGCGCGAGCGTCGCCTCGATGTAGCCGGCTGCGAGCGCATCCTCGCCGGCAGCGGGATCGTGTCCGGCCTGAGACGGATTCGGAACTCGCACGGCGGCACGCGTCACGGTGCCGATGCGGCGGGCGGATCGCGCGCCGTTCGCTCCGCGCGCTCCTGCACCCGCGCGTGTCGCGCGAGACGTCGCGTCGGGTGCTGCCGCGAACGCGTCCTCGAACGATTCATCGGTCTCGAGGACGTGCCCGCGCTGCCACACGCGCGCCGGCAGAAAGGTGCCGCTGTGCCACAGCGTGAGCGTCGGGAAGCCTTCGCGCGACTGAAGCGTGACGCGGCCGGGCTGGCCCTTGACCACTCCGATCAGGGCAGGGTCCTCGCGGTGCACGATCGACGGACCGCGCGCGACCAGCAGCGGCGCCACGCTGATGCGGATCGGGCGAGAACCGGTGTTGAGCCAGCTCGCAACCACCGCCGAGTGCCCGCTCAACATGAAGTACGCCTGTTGGACCGCGATCGCTCCGGAGCGGAACGTAGCGCGTGGCCACGGATCGGCAGTGAAGCTCTCCAGGTGGCGATATCCGGCGGGCGCCGAGGCGTCTCCGACCAGGCGATGGGTGGCCAGGTCGAGCGTTTCGCCGTCGTGCGTGACGCGCGCATCGAGCGCCAGCAGCGCGACTGCGGCGTGCCCGGCATGATCCGATGCGATCAGGAGCGCGTGCTCAGGGCGTGCGCGAGCGCCCGCCGCAGTACCGAGGGCGCAGCCGCCGACTCCGTCGGCGAGCAGCCACTCCTGAGCGAGCGCTTGATCCAAATCGGTGAGGACATCCTGTCCTAGCCGCATGGCGCCCACCTTAGCACGGGGCGCGGGCGGGTCGCGATGCGTGGCGCGTGATGGGACCGCAGCGCGACGGCGCGCGCAGCACCTCAGGCGGGCGAGGGCTTGCGGAGCACGCTCGTGAGCGGCACCAGGTCGACGCCCTCGAGCTGCTTCGGGAGTGACGCGCGGCGCAACCAACGGGCAGTGGTCGGCGTTGCGCGCACCCACACCATCATGCGGCCGCGGCGGCGCGCCTCTTCGAGCACCTGCTTCCAGCGCTTGTCGAGTGCCCTGGTGTCCGCGGCGCGTGGCTCGTAGTCGAGCGTTTCGTCGGGCTCGTCGTACACCACCCCCATCTCGGAGGCGAGCGAGCGGCACACCGCACCTGCGGCGGGCATCACGTGCAGGAACGGCAACCGGCGGTCGCGCAGCTCGTCATAGACCGCCGTCATGAGGGTCATGTCCTGGGTCGCGAGTGATCCCATGTGATTGGCGACCGCCGCCACCGGCCGCGCCTGATCGATGTAGTGCCGCACCCCGCTCTGGACGCGCGCGGGCCGCATGGTCACGAGCAGCGTGCCGGGGCCGGGATTGACCTGCGGATAATTCACGGGCTCGAGCGGCAGTTGCAGCACCACCTCCCGCGAGGCGTGATGCGCGGCGCCGAACATCGCAGCACTGCCCCGAGCGCCCGGCACGATCGCGACCGCGAACGGCGCCGGCAGCACCATGAGCGATTCGGCCAGCACCGTTTCGTCACCGAAGCCATAGAGCACCAGTGCGAGTCGCGCGTTTGGCCGCTCCTCGGGCTCCTCCTCGCGCGGCGGTCGCGCGAGCACCAGCTCGTGCGTCGGCCGGCCGGGGATCCCGGCCAGCAGCGTCACATAGGTCGCACCACGACTCGTGACGCCCTCGCGGCCGCTCAACACCGAGGCGCCCGCCTGCTCGAGGGTGCGGGTGATGGCGTAGTTGAGTTGCAGCAGCGAGGCGTCCGAGCGCAGACCCACGCGCCATCGAACCGCGGCGGGTCCGTCCTCCACGACGCTGACGACAAGGCTCTCGGCCGGCATGCCGGATTCGTCGAGCGCATGGCGGACCTGACGGCCGATCACGGCGGTCAATCGCGGTCCGTCGGCGATCCCGAGGGTCCTGGCCATGCGCACCTGACCGGTGTCGGAACGCGCCATCTGAAGCAGCTCGCCGCCCGCGAAGGTGACGAGGGCGCCGAGCACGAGGATTCCGAGCATCGGCAGGACGGGAAGGCGCTTACGACGAGAGCGGGCCATGGGGCGCGGGCACCTTAAGAGGGGGCCTCGCGAGCGTCAATGCCGTGCTCGAATGGGCCGGGACGCGCCCGTTGCGGATCGCCCGGTCCCGGTCCCGACGCAATCACGGGTCGCCTTTTTGCAGCCGGCTGACATAAGCTTTCGAGGGCGGTGACAGCCTTGCACCTGGTTCGGCCGATGTTCTCCTTGCGGCGCCCCACCCCGGGACGCGCGGTACTGACTCGAAGTTCGGAGGTGAGCAGTGATGAACTTGCGACCCGTGATGGCAGCGCTCGTCCTCGCCGCGATCTGTAGCAGCTCGTCCACCAACTCCCAGGCGTGCGACAAGAACAAGACGACGGCCACCGCCGCGAGCGCGAGCGCCAAGTCGGCCTCGTGCGCCGCGCATCAGGGCGCCACGATCACGACCGCGAGCACCGCATCCGCCGACGGTGGTGCCTGCTGCGCGGGCGGAACCAAGATGTCGACCGCCTCGGCCAAGGGCAAGATGGCCGCCGGCGGCAGCTGCAGCATGAGCAAGGGCGCGATGGCGTCTCACGATTGCGACGCGTGCGAAGACCTGGCGTTGTGCGGACCGGGTGGCAATGACGCGACCTCGGCGGTGCAGGCGGTGGCGCTCAAGAACGGCGTGATGTTCGTCTACACGGCGAACGGCCCGGGCGGAGTGAACGCGCTGCAGGCGAACATGCAGCGTCGCAGCGAGCGGCTGGGCAAGCTCGTCTCGGCCGGCGACAAGGCCAAGCTGTGCGACGAGTGCAAGGTGCTGCGTGGTGCGATGGCGAGCGGCAAGCTGTCGCGCGAAGTCGTGAACATCGAAGGCGGCACGCTGGTGCTCATGACCTCGAGCGATCCGGTGCTGGTCAAGAAGATCCGCACCATGGCCGAGGGCACTCGGACCGCCGCTCAGGTCAAGAGCTGAGCGCGTCCGTCCGCGAAAGGCCGGCTCCGATACGGGGCCGGCCTTTCGCATTGGTGCCGGCACGCCGCGGCGTTGCCGCGCCCCCGACCCGGCATTAGGCTCGCCGACCATGTTCGCCTCCCGATTCTCGCGCCGCGTTCTCATCCTGATCGGCCTCGGCGTCACCCTGCCGGCGCTGGTGCTGGCCGCAGTCGGCGCGCTCATGACGTTGCGGGTCTCGCGAGCGCTCGATGCGCAGACCGATCGCTACAACCTGTACATGGCGCGCCAGACCGTCGAAGGGCTGGAGCGCGAGCTGCTTTCGGACCTGCGCGACCGGATCGGCCCGGCCGAGAACGTCGCGCGCCTCGGTGGCAATCCGCTCGCGATCCGCGAGGCGATGGGTCCGAGTGATTCCGCCAGCATCACCGCGGAATACGTATCGCTCGACCAGATCGCGGATTATTTCCTGCTGCTGGTCGAATCGACCCCGCTGATCTACCGCTCGGGCGCCGAAGACGCTCGCGGCCGGCGCTTCGCGGGCCTGATGCTGCGCAATGCGGAAGGCCAGGTCAGTGCGGCCGGCGGCTGGTGGGTCGCTCCCGATCGCTTCCTCGCTTCGCATCTGCAGTCGGTGGTCGAAGAGCGCATCGTCAACGACGAGCGCATGTACGGTGGCATCGAGTCGCGCCGCCAGGTCAGCATCCGGGTGATCGCGCCGAACGGAGCGACGGTCGCCGAGGTGCGACCGCCGGGGCCCAATCCGCACGCCACCGATGTCGAGATGGAGGGCCCGTTCGAGGGCTTCCGCGTGCGCGCCGCGGCGAGCGTCAACGCCCCGATCGCGGGCACCAAGCGGCTGATCGCGCTCAACCTCGCATTCATCCTGGTGATGGCGTTCGTGCTGTTGATCGCCACCTACTTTGCGCTTCGCTACACGGTGCGACAGATCGAGCTGGCGCGCATCAAGTCGAGCTTTCTCTCGAACGTCTCTCATGAACTGAAGACGCCGATCGCTCTGATCCGGCTCGCGGTCGAGACGCTCGAGATGGGTCGCATCAACACGCCGGAAGAACGCGACAAGTTTTTGCGGCGCATCGGACGTGAGGCGGTGCGGCTCAACAATCTGGTCGAGAACATCCTCGACTTCGCGCGCCTCGAAGCCGGGCAGCGGGCGTTCCGGTTCACGAACGTTGACGTGATTGAGGCGGTGCGCGAAACCGTCGACAGTTTCCGGTTGCGGATCGAGGACCAGGGCTTCCAGCTGACGCTCGAACTGCCGGAGACGCTGCCGCCGGTGCGCGGGGACGGCCTGGCGATCGCGCAATGTCTGCTCAATCTGCTCGACAACGCGGTCAAGTACTCGCGCGAGCGCAAGGAGATCCGGATCGCGTCCGCCGCCCACGAAGGCTTCGTGACGGTGTCGGTGAGCGATCGCGGCATCGGGATCGCCCCGCGCGACCAGAAGAAGATCTTCGAGAAGTTCGTGCGGCTCGAGGACGGCCTGGTTCACGACGTCAAGGGGGCCGGGCTCGGCCTTTCCCTCGTTTATCAGATCATGAAAGCCCATGGCGGACGCGTCGAAGTCCGCAGTGTGCTGAATGGCGGCAGTACGTTTACCCTGTGGCTACCGCGGGCGGCCGAATCGGCGCCCCAACCCGAAGCGCAGGCCCGAACGGGCTCGTGATTCCCTGACCGGGCACGGCCCGAGTGAGGATTTCCAATGGCGAAGGTCCTGATCGTCGAAGATGAAGAAGGCTTGCTCGAAGGGCTCGAGCACAACTTCAAATTCGAAGGCTACGAAGTGCTCACCGCGCGCAACGGGCACGAAGGCCTCAAGCTGGCGCTCAAGCAGGAGCCCGATCTCGTCGTGCTCGACATCATGCTGCCCGAGAAGGACGGCTACACGGTGCTCAAGGAGCTGCGCCAGCGTCACCGCTCGATGCCGGTGCTGGTGATCACGGCCCGCAACTTCGAGGCCGACGTGCTCAAGGGGTTCGAGCTGGGCGCGGACGACTACCTCACCAAGCCGTTCAGCGTGAAGGAACTGCTCGCGCGCGCGAAGCGCCTGGTCGCGCACGGGGCTTCGTCGGCACGCGCGGTGATGACCACCTACACGTTCGGCGACGTCGAAGTCCGCTTCGAGCCGCGAGAAGTGTTGAAGACCGACAAGGCCGTCGCGCTCTCGTACAAGGAATTCGAGCTGCTCAAGTATCTGATCGAGCACCGCGGCCGCACCGTCTCACGCGAAGAGTTGCTCGAGGAGATCTGGGGCGTCGACGAAGACCTCGGCGTCACCACGCGCACCGTGGACACGCACGTCTCCAACCTGCGTTCCAAGCTCGGAGCCGGGTTCGAGCAGCCGTTCATCGTCGCGGTGCACAAGGTCGGCTACAAGTTCGTCGAGCCGGCGGGAGCGGTGAGCCGGCCGTAAGCGCGGTGACCTATGGGCGCGGCGGCGGACTCAGTGTTCGCCGCGCCGTTTCCCATCGATCGCCGCGATGTGATCGCCCGCGAGGCGCGCGAGTTTGGCGAACTCCTCGAGCGTGAGCGTTTCACCGCGCCGCCGCGGATCGACGCCGGCGTGGCGGCTCAGGCGCTCGAGTGGCTCCTTGCCCAGCTCGAGGGTCTCCTGGAGCGTGTTGAGCAGCGTCTTGCGCCGCTGCTGAAAGGCGCCGCGGATGATGCGGAACATCAGCGCCTCGTCGGGCACCTGTACCGGCGGCTCCTCGCGCATGAAGAACCGCACCAGCATGCTGTCCACGTCGGGGCGCGGCCAGAACGCCGAGGGCCGGATCGTCATGAGCGGCTCGAGCAGCGCGTGATAGCGCGCGAACAACGTGAGCGAGCCGTATTCGGGCGTGCCGGCGGCGGCGGCGAGCCGCTCGGCATACTCCTTCTGCACCAGCATCACCGCGCTGCGGACCACGCGCCGCTGCTCGAACAGGTGCTCGAGGATCGGGGTCGTGATGTTGTAGGGAATGTTGCCGACCACCACGAGCTTCGAGACGCCGCGCTCGGCCGCGAGGGCCGTGAGGTCGAATTCGAGGAAGTCGGCGTTGACGATCGTGACCTGCTCGATGCCGTCGTATTCCTCGCGCAGGAGCTCCGAGAGACCGTCGTCCTTCTCGACCGCGATCAACTGCGCACAGCGCGTGGCGAGCAGGCCGGTGAGCGCCCCGGCGCCGGGGCCGATCTCGACCACCACGTCTTCGCTGTTCAGGTGGCAGTGCTCGACGATGCGTTCGGCGAGTTCCGGGCGCACCAGGAAGTTCTGACCGAAACGCTTCCGCGGCGACAGCCCGCGGGCGGCCATGGCGTCACGGGTGCGGGATGCCGCGCTGATTTCGAGCGCGGCGCGTT
>JABFRW010000039.1 GCA_013140805.1 Candidatus Eisenbacteria bacterium | reverse complement strand
GCCCCTGCGCTCACGCGATAGCTATAGACGCCGGTCGCGAGCGGCGCACCCGCCGCGTCGCGCCCATTGAACGCGAGCTCCTGCCACCCCGCGCCGCGCGCGACGGGCTCCATGCTCGCGACACGCCGGCCGCTCACGTCGAACACGTCGAGCCGCACCTGGGCAGGTGCCGGCAGAGCGAAGCGCACCACGGTGCCGTCGCGGAACGGATTCGGCGCGTTCGGTCGCAGCGCGAGCTGCGCCGGCAATGCGCCGGGCGCGACGTCGGCCGCGCCGATGTTTCGCATCAGCACGATGACGTCGGCGATTTCGTCGGTGAGCGCCATGTCCAGGTCACCGTCGTTGTCGGAGTCGTAGAGCACCGCGCACGATGGATTGCTGGGAGCGGTGAAGTCCTGTTGGAACGCGAAGTTTCCGGCGCCGTCGTTCAAGAAGTAGCGCCAGATGCCGCCGCTGTAGACCGACAGCACCAGGTCGGGATCGCCATCGCCGTCCAAGTCGCCCAGGTCCACCGACGGGGTGTGCGAGCCGGTCGAGTAGAGCGTCGCTGCGTCGAAGGTGCCGTCGCCATTGCCCAGCAGAATGGCGCCATTGCCGGACCCGTTGTTCGCGGTCGCGGCGTCCAGATTGCCGTCACCGTCCACGTCGTCGACCACCACCACCCACACCAGTCCGCCGCACGAGCGCGCAGGCCCCGCCTGCGTAAAGGTGCCGTCGCCGTTGCCGCGCATCACGCGCACATCGCCGCTGCCGTTGCCGGCCACCACCAGATCGGCGATGCCGTCGTTGTTCATGTCCGCGGCGACCAGGCCGTATTCGCCATTCACGCCACCCTCGAAGAACGTGGGCGGGCTGAAGACTCCGGCGCCGTTGTTGATGAGCAGGCCGAGGTTGTCGTCACCCTGATTCGCGGTCGCGATGTCGGGGTCGCCGTCGCCGTCCACGTCGAGCGTGGTGATGCCGTGCGGGGTGTCACCGGCCGAAAGGTTCTGAATCGACGAGAACGTGCCGTTGCCAGCGCCGAGCATCACGGCGGTGGTCGAAACGTACGACGCGTCGATGCACAGATCGGTGTTGCCGTCGTTGTTGAAGTCCGCCGGGTCGTTGGGGCTAGATTCGAAGCCGATCGGCTGGGCCGGCAGGAACGGTTGGTAGAGCCCCGAGCCGTCGGCGCGGCTCAGGCACACGCGCACATCCGAGCTGACCTCGTTGATGGTGGCCAGATCGATCCAGCCGTCGTTGTTCAGATCGGTGGCGGCCGCTCCATAGATGCGGGTCTGCACGTTGTTGATCCGATTGGTGATCGAGCCGAGCGACTGAAACGTTCCGCCCGGCAGGGTGCGAATCTGGAACTGGTAGAAGTAGCCGGCGCTTCGCAACGTGGTCAGATCGGCGGCCGCGAGATCGTGCGACAGGTTGATGCGCACGGTCTCGCCGGCCGAGAACGGCTCGCTCGGCTGAAAGCTCACCCGTTGATTGCCGTTCGAAAACGTGAACGCGCCGGTCTTGGTGCCGCTCGCGCGGCCGAACACGCGAAACGTGCTCGGCGTCACCGACGCCGGGTTGACCGGCTTGTCGAAGTCGATCACCACCGCAGCGGTCGGCTGCGCCACGGCATTGCGCGCCGGTGAGAGCTGCGTGACCGCGAGCGGCGCGGCATGGAGCGCGACGGCCGGAAGCGCCAGGCACGCGGCGAGCAGCAGGCCACACATCCGGGGGGAATGGGGTCGCATGAGATCTCCTAGGACCCGCAGCTTTGAACGCGACTGCGATCCTCGAATCGCACCGATCCGGAGACCCGTGCGATCTTCACGATGTCGAGTGGCTCGGTGAAGCTGAGCGTGACGGCGCAGCGATTTCCCGGCGACTTGAGCAGCACGTCGATGACGAGTGCACCGCGCGACATCTTCGCGTCGGCGACCTGAATCGAATAGCCGCCACTCGCGCGCTGACCCAGTGCCACCACGACCACCATCTCCTTCGTGAAATCGATGGTTGGAATCTGCGGGGGTGAGCCGACGGCCGCGAATGCGGTGGTCCACATCTGCTCGAGTGCGGCCTGATCGTTGATCACGGCTCGCAGCGGCGAGGTCAGCCCCGAGGTGTAGATGAGACCGGGTGCGTTCGGGGTGATGCGCACGATTTCAATTTCGCGCGAGCCGGCGAGATCGGAACCACAGCCGGCCAGCAGCGGCGCGAGCGTCAGCGCGAGAGCGAACCAGAGCTTCGAGCGAGTCACGGCATGGAAGTGCTTCATGGGTCTCCTCCGCCGGCCAGCGAGCCCGCAGCATAGCACGCGACTTTCGGGCGGCTACCCCAGCGAAATCATCAACCCCGCAGCCAGCGCCATCGCCAGTCCGAAGCGCTGCGGCACGCTCCAGCGCTCGCCCAGAAACGCGCGAGCGAGCAACACGCTGGTCGCCGGCGCCAGGTTGACGAGCGCCGAAACGATCGCCAGCGAACCGCCCTGCACCGCGAACCAGAACGCAGCGTTCGCCGACGAATCGAGCGCGCCGGCGCCAAGCGACCAGCCGCGCGCGGCGCGCGCAGCAGCGATGGCGATCCTCGCTC
>JABFRW010000038.1 GCA_013140805.1 Candidatus Eisenbacteria bacterium | reverse complement strand
GCATAGCCGCCGGCCGAGGCGAGCGCCACCCGCATCGGATCGGCCGTCGAGGCGGCCACTGCGAAGATCAGGCCCGCCGTCAGCACCAGCACGCCGGCCGACCCGACGAGCAGACGGGGAGCCTGCCCGCGCGCCAGCAACCAGTAGCCGGGCAGCGTGCCGGCGGAGAGCGCAAGCGCGCCGAGCACGATGGCACGCATCGCCGGCACTCCGGCGGCGAACGCCGGCAGCAGCCACCCGATCACGGGCCCGATCCACAGAACGCTGAGCCCGACCGCGAGCGGCAGGAATACCGCGAGCGTGCGCTGAGCGCGCACCACTTCGTCGCGCGTGCGCAGCGCGTCACGATCGCCGCTGGCGGCGGCCGCGATCCGCGGATAGAGCACCGCGGCGGCGGCTTCCGGCAGATACAGCACCAGTCCGGCCGCCAGCAATCCGAGACTGTAGGCGCCGAGCGAAGCGAGACCCACATAACGCACGAAGGCCATGCGGTCGAGCGAACGCAGGATCAGCGAGACGACGAAGAAGCCGAAGACCGGCAGACCGAGTCGCGCAAGCCGCAGTCCTTCGCGAGGACTGCCGGGTGACAGCGACACGCGATGCGGCGAGCGGATCAGAATCGCGATCGCGGCCAGCGAGCCGGCCAGCCAGCCTCCGAGCAGCGCCCACACCCCGAGTCGCCACACCAGCGCGAGTCCGAGTCCGCCGCCAACCAGCGCCTGCAGCGCCGTCGAGAAGCTCACGCGCGCAAAGTCGCCCTGCGCCTTGAGCGAGGTCTGCAGGTAACCCACCACGAGCTGAAGCCACGCCGCGATCAGCATCAGCGCTGGCGCTCCCGCGCCCCACGTCGACTCGAGCGCACGGGCCCCGCTCGCAAGCCACAGCGCGATTCCGACGCCGAATGCGAGCGCACCGGCGACCACGATCGCCCACGCACCGCGCATCGCCCGGCGCGCTGCGGCGGGATCGCGCGTCACCGCTCCCGGAAGCTCCAGCTCGAGCCCCTGCAGCGCACCGGCCGAGGCATAGCCGCCATAGTCGAGGATCAGACTCAAGGCATTCCAGGCCCCCGCACCCACCGGGCCCAGCGCCGCCGCCGCTGCCAGGCCACGCGCCAGCAGCACCGCGCGGGCGACGTACTGCCCCGCGGCCAGTGCCAGGGTATGCCGGACGATTCGCGTCACGCCGCACTCGCGCTTGCGGGCGCGTGGCGGCGCTCGCGCGGATCGCCTAGGATCGTCGCCGCGATGACCCTCGAACTCCTGCACTCATGCCCGATCGCGTGACCCAGGCACTCGCTCCGCTGGCTTCGGCCGGCGGTACCCCGGTGCGTTCCGAGTACCTGCCAGTCGCGCTGCCGTGGATCGGTGAGCGCGAGAAACAGCTGGTGCTCGAGACACTCGATTCCGGCTGGATCACGACCGGACGACACGCGCAGACGCTCGGCACCCGCATCGCCGAGATGGCGGGTGCGCGTCATGGACTGGCGGTCAACTCGGCGACCGGCGCGCTGCATCTGGCGCTGGTGGCGCTCGGGGTGAAGCGCGGCGATGAGGTCATCACCTCGACCTATACATTTGCGGCATGCGTGAACGTCATCGAGCACGTCGGCGCAACGCCGGTGCTGGTCGACATCGAGCCCGACACGCTGTGCCTCGATCCTCGGGCGGTCGAGGCTGCGATCACGCCGCGCACCCGCGCGATCCTGTCGGTCGACTACGCGGGCCATCCGGCCGACTACCGTTCCCTGCTGCCGCTCGCCGAGCGTCACGGGCTGCCGATCATCGAGGACGCCGCGCATGCGCTGGGCGCCCGACTCGACGGTCGACCGGTCGGATCGTGGGCGACCATCACCGCGTTTTCGTTCTACGCCACCAAGAACCTCACCACCGGCGAGGGCGGCGCGGCGGTCACGAATGATCCGAAACTGGCCGAACAGCTCGCGATCCTGTCGCTCCACGGCATGAATCGCGATGCCTGGAAGCGCTACACCGCGGCGGGCTCCTGGTACTACGAAGTGACGCTGCCGGGCTACAAGTACAACCTCAGCGACGTGCTGGCTGCGATCGGCGTGGGCCAGCTCGAGCGGTTCGAAGAGTTTCAACGCATCCGCGGCGAGCTTGTGGCGCACTACCACCGGCGTCTTTCCGAGCTGCCCGAGATCCGACGCCCGATCACACGCGAGGGCGTCGAGCACGCCTGGCACCTCTACCCGATCGGACTCGAGCTCGAGCGACTCACGATCGATCGAGCCCGCTTCATTCAGGAGCTGCGCGCCGAAAACGTCGGCACCTCGGTGCACTTCATTCCGATCCACCGCCATCCCCACTTCCGCGACACCTTCGGATTCGACGCGGCGCGGTTCCCGGTCGCCGAGGATGCCTACGAGCGGGCGATCACGCTGCCGCTGTTTCCGCGCATGACCGAACGGGACGTCGACCAGGTGTGCGAAGCGGTCGCAAAGGTCGTCGCGCACTTCCGGCGCTGACCCCGGCGGCGTTTCGCGACTCACGTCGTGCCCTTGTCCGCGGTTCCGAGCGAGCGCAGCGACAGGCCTTCGCGCCGCAGGTACCACAGCCCCACCACCGTGACCGGCAGCCACTGCCCGGCCCAGTAGAACCACGAAAACGGGACCGACTTGTCGGGTCCGACTCCGAACAGCTTGAGGCCGACCATGCACGCGATGTTCATGGTGCCGATGTAACCCGGGGCGGCCGGCACCATGATGCCGATCGCCGTGATCACCAGCATCACGAGGCCCGCGTACCATTCGGCGTGAATGTCGAACGCCCACATCGTGATGGTCAGGCACAGCACGAACACCCCGAACATCACGAACGACAGCAGGAACACCCATAACAGGCGCGGCAGATCGCGGAACAGCGTCAGTCCCTCGACGAAGTGTCCGAGCGCCCCGACCGCACGATCGCGCAGCCGCTCCGGCAGCGGCGCGGTCACGAACCGCACGAATGCATGCGCGAGCGCGGGCTGGCGCTCGAGGATCACCACGAACACCGTGAGCCCGAGCGACACCAGCACCATGAAGGTGGCGCCTTTGCGCACCATCGAACCCGCCTCGCTACCGGAACCGATCGGGTGAATGAGCATCGCGATCCCGAAGATCGCGATCAGCGTCAGCATGTCGACGACCCGCTCCACCACCACGGTGGCGAACACCGTGCTCTTCGAGAGCTTCTCGGTGCGTCCGAGCGCCCACGCGCGAACGAACTCGCCGAGCCGCAACGGCAGGACGTTGTTCGCCATGAAACCGATCATCGTGGCGCTGAACAGCGAGCCGATCTTGACCGGCTGCGGCGTATTGAGCAGCCACCGCCAGCGAAACGCGCGCAGCCAGAATCCGACCACGGTCAGCAGCACCACCGAGACGAAGCCGAGCGCATTGGCCTGACGCAGTGCCGCGATGACCTCGCCGGGCCGCACGTCGCGCATCGAGAACCACAGGCAAACCGCAGAGATCGCGATGCCGATCGTCAGCTGCAGGGCGCGGTTCACGCGTTCCCCCGGTCCCGCGCCGCCGCGGCGTCACCGCGCAGCTCCTGCACCGCCAGTCGCAGAAATGCGACCTCGCGGGTCAGCGCGTGATTCTCGAACGAGATGCGGGACATCTTGACCGACAGGTAGAGCAGGCCGGCGGTCGCGAACGCGAGCCCGACCGCGAACACCGTGGAGCCCTCGTAGAGGATGCCGAGCGCTCGCGTGATGGTGCGCAGCAGCGGCGTCGAGAACCCGAGCACCGCGACCACCACCGTGGCGAGCACCCAGAGGAGCGAGTACTCCTCGGACAGCTTGCGGCGGCGCACCAGATCGAGCACGAAAAGCGCGAGCCCGACCGCCGCGAGCGCGACGATGACCTGGGTGCGGGACAGGAACATGGGGATCCTCCGGTTCAGGCGGGACGACGCAGCAGCGCCATCAGGGATGCGAGCAGATTCTTGTACGGGTAGTAGAGCTTCTTGCCGAGCGTGTAGAACGACTGTCCCGCCGCGCGCTCGCGCATCGTGACCGGCACTTCCTGAAGCCGGAATCCGCGGCGCGCGAGTGAGATCAGCAGCGGGGCGTCGGGAAAGTCCTTCGGGAAATCGTGCTCGCACACCCGCATGACCGCGAGCGAGTAGGCGCGGTAACCCGAGGTCGTGTCGCTGATGCGACGCCCGAGCGCGAGTCGCACGACGCCCGAGAACAGCAGCATCCCGAGCCGCCGCGCGAGCGGCGCACGGTACCCGCTGCGCGCGACGTAGCGCGAACCGATGCAGACATCGCAGCGGCCCTCCCGCAGTGGCGCGAGCAGGGCGCCGAGATCGGCCGGATCGTGCTGACCGTCGGCGTCGAGCTGCACGCCGATCGCGTAGCCCCGCTCGACCGCGTAGCGGAATCCGCTCTGCAGCGCGCCGCCGACCCCCAGATTGACCGCGTGCGAGAGCACCGGCACGCCGTGTGTACGAGCGACCTCGGAGGTGCCGTCCTTGGAGCCATCGTCGACCACCAGCACGTCGACCGCCGGGGCGGCTCGGCGAATCGCCGCGAGCGTCGCCGGAAGGCTCTCGACCTCGTTGTGGGCGGGCACGATCACCAGCACGTCGTGAGGGCTCATCGGGAGGATCGGGGCTCCAGCGCGAGGGCCATGCGATGTGCCGCCCCGACTGCCTCGCCGCGCAGGCGATGGAGCCACGCGGGACGCACCGGAACGGAAGCGAGTTTGTCGAGATCGTATCGGGTCACGAGCCCGAGAGCGAACGCGGCCGGCAGCAGCGCGACGAACAGCACGATGCGCACGCCGAGGCCCGGCCAGCCGGGAATCGCGAGCTGCACCACCAGACCGAGCGCCAGGGTCGCGAACACCAGCCCGGCGGAGCGCATCATCGCCTGCTGGCGATCCGACGCCCCTTCGGGCAGCAGCCGGCGCGTCGCCGCCAGCGCCGCGAGGTAGGCGGCCACCGCACCGAGCAGATTGGCCCATCCGGCGCCGGCCAGTCCGACCAGCGGGATGAGTGTGAAATAGCATCCGAACTCGATGCCGAACTTGAGCAGCGCCAGCCACAGCACGGTGCCGGGCTTTCGCATCGCCTGGAACAGCATGGTGAGCGGCTGCTGCGCGGTGCGCGCGATCGGCACCAGACACAGGATGCGCAGCAGCGGCACCGCCTTTTCGAACAGCGGGCTGCCGACGAACAACGTCACTTCGTGCGCGAACAACCACAACCCGAGCGCCAGCACCACGGCGGTGATCTGGATGAGCCGGAATGCCTGATCGAAGATCCACCGCAACCGCTCGCGCTCCTGGCGCGCCACCAACTTCGTGAGCGACGGCAGGAGTGAGGACGGCAGTACGTAAATGACCTCGACGAAACGCTCGACGGTCTGGAACGCGAACGAGAAGTAGCCGAGGCTTTCGGCGTCGAACAATTTTCCGAGCACCACCTTGCCGAGATTCTGCCCCGACATGAACGTGGCGCGCGCCCCCAGCAGCGGCGCGCAGTAGCCGATCATCGAACGCCACAACTCGCGAATGCCGGGCACCGCGCCGTCGTGGTCGCGCTTGCCGGCCAGCAGCGCGAGCGGCACCAGGCTCGCACCCAGCGCCTGGACCACCGACAGCACCGCGAGTCCGACCGCGAGTCCCTCGAGCCCCTGACGCATCCACCACAGCGACCCCACCATCACCGTCTTCGCGACGTGGAACACGATCGCGAGCCCGCTCACCCAGCGGAACTGCTGGAGCCCGAACAGCGTCGCGCGTGCGGTGGTGGCGCAGCCGTCCGCCAGCACCAGCGCCGCCAGCGGCGGCAGCAGCACCGCCAGCTCCGGCATCTCGAAATGGCGCGCCAGCCACGGCGCGAGCAACACCAGCAGCAGCGCCGCAAACGCGCCGAGAACGGACTTCAGAAACAGCGCGAGCAGATGCGCCCGCCGCAGGCTGCCGAGCCGATCGTTGGTCTGGTACTCGGCGGCAAATCGCTCGAGGTAGACCTCGGCGTTGCCGTTCACCATGGTCGCGAGACCCGCGAACGACAGCGCCAGCGTCATGATTCCGTACTTGGTGGGGCCCAACCAGCGGAGCAGCAGCGCGAAGTAGAGGATCCCCGAGACCAGCGCCACCAGCTTCTCGATCGCGAGGTAGAACGCCCCGCGCGTCACGCTGTGTGCGATCTCGCCGGGCTTCACGAGGCCTCACTCGCGAGCGCGTCCAGCTCGGTCTCGAAGAAGCCGCGCACGTCGGTCAGATGTCGCAGTCGTTCGGGGAGCGGACGATTCGAAGCGAACAGGGCCGCCATGTCGGGATGCGAAGGCGCGTAGCCGTGCATCGCGGCAACCGGATGACTGCCCATGAACGAGGGCACCATCAGGACTCCGGGATCCAGCAGGAACAGGTCTTCGCCGTACTCACGCCGCTCGAAGCGGCAGCCGCCCGCCGTCAGTTCCTCGTCGGTGAGCCAGTGGCCACCGAGCGGCGGTCCGAGCGCCGCGCGCACCGCGTCTCGCGCGCCCGGCGTGCGCCACCAGAAGCGCGCCATGGTCGAGTCGTAGAACGCGAGGAAGTCGTGCGGCGCGCGCACCGCGAGTCGATCGACCGCGGCCATCACGTCGACGTGGCGGGTCACGTTCACCATGCCGTGGTCCGAGAGCAGGTAGAGCCACAGTGAATCGCCGCGCGCGCGCGCGTCCGCCGCGAGTCCCGCGAGCCATCGCTCGTAGGTGTGCAGTCGCTCGCGAACCGTCGCGCCGCTCGAGCCCTCGCGGTGGAGCGCGGCGTCGAGATCCGCGGTATACACCACCACCACGCGCTCCGACCCGTTCGCGAGCGCGGCCTGGGCCTCGGCGAGCGCCGCGGCTTCGGGCGTGCGCCAGTTCCACACTCGATGCGGCAGGCGGCGGCGCGCGAGCGAATCCCACAGTGTGTCGACCTCGAGTCCCCCCGGCGCGAACAGGTCGCGCCGCTCCGCCAGGTCGAATGATTCGAGCAGCGGGCGCGGCACTTCATAGAGCTGGAAATAGCCACGCACACCGCGCCGCTCGACCCAGCGATGCAGCCAGCGTCCGAACTTCCAGCTGCGCTGAATGCGCTGCGGCAGCAATCCGAGCGCTCGAAAGCCTGCGAAGGGCGTGGCACGACGGGCCCGTCGGTACATCATCCAGCGGCCGTGCTCGTGCGGTAGCCGCCCCGAAAACAGCGTCGGCAGCGCACCCGAGCTGAATCCAAGCACGGTCTCGACGCGCCGGCGCTCGGGGACGACGGCGCCGAAGCCGGGCAGCGCGCACGCCAGCTCGAAGCCGAGCGCATCCACGATCAGAATCACGGCCCGCGTCACGCGTCGCTCCCTGAATCCGGAATCTCGAGCACCCACTCGCGCCACGCCGCTAGTACTTCCCACGCGGCTGCGTCCCAATCCGATGCGGCGAATCCCAATTCCGCCAGCGCGCGAACCTGCGACGCACCGAGCGCGGCGCGCTCGCCGCGCGACGCCGCTTCGATCAGCACGGAGGCGGCGGGACTGGGACGCTTCGCGGATCCGCTTGCGCGGGTT
>JABFRW010000037.1 GCA_013140805.1 Candidatus Eisenbacteria bacterium | reverse complement strand
TTCGCGCGCTTCGACCCGCGCAAGGTCGCGCGCTTCGAGGCCGCCGACGTGAGGCGGCTCATGGCGGACGCCGGCATCGTGCGCAATCGGCTCAAGATCGAGTCGGCGATCTCGAACGCCCGCGCGTTTCTCCAGGTACAGCGTGAGTTCGGCAGCTTCGATGCGTATCTGTGGCGTTTCGTGGACGGCGAGCCCCTGCGCAACGCACGGCGCACGCTGCGCGACATTCCGCCCCGCACGCCCGAGTCCGACGCGATGAGCCGTGACTTGAAGAAGCACGGCTTCCGATTCGTCGGCAGCACCATCTGTTACGCCTACATGCAGGCGATCGGCATGGTCGACGACCATCTCGTCACCTGCTTCGTGAAGCGCAGGACCCAGCGCAAGCGTTCCAGATGACGCAACTGGTGTGGGCCGACCACGCGCTCGCGCTGGTGCTGGTGGTGTTCTTTCCGATTCGCTCGGCGACCTTCGGCTATCGGCGTCTGCGCGAGGCCGCCGTGCCGCAGGTGCCCGTCATGCGGCGAAAGCTCTACGGCCAGGCGATCGTGATGCAGTGGTCGTTCGTCGCGGTGATCGCCGCACTCTGGTGGTGGCGCGGTCGCGCGTGGCAGGCGCTCGGTCTCGACCTGCCGAGCGGTCCGCTCGCACCGTGGTGGCTCGCCCTGACGGCGCTGCTGATCGGGTTCCTGATCGTTCAGGTGAGGCGCGTGCGCCATGATCCGGCGACGCTCGCACAACTTCGCGGACGCCTTGCGGCCCTCGAGCGCATGCTGCCGCACGATCGCGCCGAGCTGCGGAGCTTTCGAGCCGTGTCGCTGACCGCCGGAGTCTGCGAAGAGATCCTGTTCCGCGGATTCCTGTTCCATTACGGTTCGCAGTTCGTGCCGCCGCTGCTTGCGGCCGGGGCAGTGTCTTTGGCGTTCGGCATCGGGCATTCGTATCAGGGCGTGCGCGGAGTGCTTCAAACCGCGATCGCCGGCATGGTCTTGTCGCTGCCGGTGCTGACCACCGGCTCGCTGTTCGTGTCGATGGTGTGGCACGCTGCGGGCGATCTCTACGCCGGACAGCTCGGATTCCACGCGGTGACGGCACCGGGTGCCGTCGCGGCGACCGAGGTCGCCGACCCACACGGAGGTGCGCATGGCGAAGCTTAGCGGGCGCGTCGTGATCGCGATGGCGCTGGGCGTTGCACTGGCGCTCGCCTCGTGCGCCGGACCCGATCGGCTCGCGCGCCAGAGCGAGGAAGCGCTCGAGCGCGGCGACCTGCGCAAAGCCTACGAGAAAGCGCGGCGCGCGCTCGACAAGTCGCCCGAAAATCCCGCGGCCCGCAATGCATTCGCGGCGGTCGCCACGCAGATGTCCGACGACTACAAGGGACGCATCCTGCGCCTTGCCCCGGCCGACACGGTAGTGGCCGCCCGAAAGGCGCTCGAGTTCCGTGAGCTTCGCGCCGAGTTCGCGCGTTACCCGGTGACGCTGCCCGGCGATGCGCCGTACCTCGAATCCGAGCAACGCATCGTGCGCGGCGCCGCGGGCATTCGCTACCGCGAGGCGACGCAGAGTCTGCGGGACGGACGCCCCAAGGAAGCGGTGCGGCGCTTCGAGGAGTGCGCCGAGTTCGTGCCGGGCTTTCGCGACGTGGATCGACGCATTCCCGAGGCGTTCGAGCGCGCCGTGACCCGCATCGCGGTGCTGCCGTTCGACGACCAGGTCGAAGTCCCGGGCCTTGCGATGGGTCTCGCGACCCGCATCGGTGACGAAGTGCGCAAGCGCGCAGGCTCGCCGTCGTTTCGGTTCACGCGCGTCCTGCCGATTGGCGATCTCGAGGATCGACTCACGGTCTCGCAGGCCCGTGGGCTCACGCGCGACCAGGCGATCACGCTGGGTCGCCAGCTTGGAGCGCAGCGTGTGGTGTGGGGACGCGTGACGGGGTTGCGCACCAACACGACGCTCGCCGACGAGAGCCTCCCGATCTGGCGTCGGAGTTCCTACCGGGACACCTCCGGGACCACCCAGTACCGCTGGGAGCGGGAATACCTGCGAGTGATCGACCGTGAGCGAGTGGTGAGCGTCAGCAGCGTTCTCGAGCTCATCGACGTCAAGACCGGTGAGGCGATCGTGACGCGCGTCGAGCCGCGCGAGGCGATCGCTCGCATCGTGTGGAGCAAGGACCTGGCGTCCGGGGGCCACGACGACTACGCGCTCTACTCCGGGGACCAGCGCCGCACCGACTCGCGCGGCTGCGACGCCATGGAGAAGCGGTTCAAGGAGCGTTACGGCGACCGGTCGTTGCCCACCTTTCTCGACGGACTCGAGGAGAATCGCGACGTCCGCGGGCGCTACCGTCCCGACTATCGAAGCGAGTTCTACCGGGACACGCGGCGCCAGCCGGTGTTCCTGGGCGAGCTGCCGCACGAGGACGAGCTGGTCTGGGTGGCCCTTCGCGACCTGTGGAATCCGGTCTACGAGGCGCTTCGGGAGCTGGATCCGCAGGATTGACATTCGGAACGACAGGTTCGAGTCGCATTCCGGGCGCGGGCCGGCCTATGATGCCGCCAACTGGGGTCGGTTCGCTGCGGCCCCGCCCACGACCTGCGCCAGGAGGGCTCCATGTCGACCGAGTCGTTTCGCGTTTCCGCTCACTTTCCGGTTCCGCCCGAGCGTGCGTACCGCGCGTGGCTCGATGCTCGCGAACACGGCCTCATGACCGGTGGCCGCGCGACGGTCGAGCCGACGATCGGCGGGAAGATCACGTCGTGGGACCTGTATATCACCGGGATGATTCTTCAGCTCGAGCCCGCGCGGCGCATTCTGCAGACGTGGCGCACCACCGAGTTCCCGGATGAAGCGGCGGACTCGCGACTCGAAGTCCTGTTCGAGCCCGAGGGGCTCGGCACGCGCGTCACGCTGAATCATTCCGATCTGCCGATGGGCCAGGGCGACAAGTACGAAGACGGCTGGATCGACTACTACTTCGAGCCCATGCAGCGCTACTTCCGGCGCCTGAATCAGGAAGCCGTTGCGGCAGCGGCGCCGCCGGCCGCCGCGACTCCGAAGCTCGTCGTGGCGAAGCCCGTGGCGTCGAAGCCCGCTCCGGTCGCCAAGAAGCCCGCGGCCAGGAAGCCGACCGCGAAGAAGCCCGCCGCCAAGAAGCCGGCCGCCAGGAAGCCCGCCGCCAAGAAGCCCGCCGCCAAGAAGCCGGCGAAGAAGAAAGTCGCGAAGCGGAAGGCGGCGAAGCGCAGGCCGGTGAAGAAGGCGGCTCGCAAGGCTGCGCGCAAGCCCATGCGCAAGGCCGCGAGGAAGCGGGCCGTCGCGCGCAAGCCGGCGAAGCGCAAGGCCGCGAAGCGGAAGCCGGCGCGCAAGAAGAAGTAGCGTCCGACTAGCCCGAAATCGCCGCGCGCTTGCGATGCTCGCGCGCGATGCCGATCGCGATCGCGAGCCACGCCATCACCAGCACCAGATTGATGGCCGCGAACGCACGCGGCGCCAGCGCGTACTGCGCGCCGATGAAGACCAGTGCGGTCGAGAGCA
Organism: Candidatus Eisenbacteria bacterium; assembly: GCA_013140805.1. NCBI lineage: Bacteria > Candidatus Eiseniibacteriota > Candidatus Eiseniibacteriota bacterium. The sequence continues at coordinate 581 of JABFRW010000037.1, read as the reverse complement.
GGTCGCCGCCGCGCACGAACAAGCTGTCGATGGCAGCCTTCGCCTTGTACTTGGCCTCGCGTGAGGTGGTGAGGAACAGCGCCTGCCGCGCGGTGTTCTGCAGCGAATAGTCGGTCGCGTTCTCGGCGATCTTTGCGATCTTCACGAGTCCCAGCAGCGGCGCGAACGCCAGCAATCCGTAGCCGCCGAGCGCGATGAATGGCAGCACGAACAGGGCGACCCGCACCCCGAACCACTTGAGGACCCGCGACACCAGGAACAGCTGCGCGAGCATGCCGACGAGATTCACCCAGCTGAAGAAGTCGGCGTAGAAGCTGCCGATGAAAGCTTCCTTGAACGCCCTGGGATCTGCGACGGTCACGAACGCGAGCCGGCGTTCGGCTTCGGCGGCGACGCTGCGGCTCAGGATGTATTCGCCGTTGGTGTTGACCCAGTTGAGCACCAGCATGAGCAGAGCGATCAGCAGCAGGTAGCGATCGCGCGCGATGAGCTGAAACGCGCCCTCGCGACCGAGCGGTGCCGTCGCGGGATCGGGCGTGGAGCCGGCGGCCACCGCCGCGGCAGCGCGCGCGACGCGGTGG
>JABFRW010000036.1 GCA_013140805.1 Candidatus Eisenbacteria bacterium | reverse complement strand
ACCGTCGGGTGCCCGCCGCGCGCTTGCGTGCGGCGCGGAAGCGCTGCAGCGCCCGGCGGTGCGCGGCAAAGGCGATACGGCGCGGCAGTCGATCGAGCGCGAACCATCGCGCCTCGATCGCGTCGTCGCCGGGCTCGAGCTTCCCTCCGGTCGCCTCGGCGGTGTAGAGGATCAGCACCGCCCGCACGCGCGGATCGTCGAGTCCGGCGTAGACGCCGAACAGCCCGATCAACCGCGCCTCGATGCCCGTCTCCTCGCGAAGCTCGCGCACCGCGCAGTGCTCGGGTGTCTCGCCGTACTCCATGAAGCCCGCCGGCAGGCACCACGCCCCCGCCGCCGGCTCCCAGCGGCGCTTGACCAGCAGCACCCCGTCGTCGCCGGCCACGATCACGCCGGCCGCCGGCGCCGGGTTGCGGTAGTAGATCCAGCCGCACGCGGGGCAGGTCGGGCGCTCCTGGCCGCGATCGTCGCGCATCACGAGCGGAGTGCCGCACAGCAGACAGTGGCGTGGACGAGCGGGCATGGTCATGGGGGAGCGAGGCTAGAGATCGCGGCGGTGCGCCGCAAGAGGCGGGCCGCTCCGCGCCGGTTCCGGACCGCTAAACCCGCGCTTCTCGGCGGAATCCGGAGCCGTCAGGCCCGAGAGTGTGCGTGAGCACTTCGCGTGAATCCCCGCGCTCCCATGACCTCGAGGTCGACATGCCGACGCTTCGCTCGTTCTCAGCTGCGCTCCTGCTCTTCGGCGGTGCCCTGATGGTCGGCGCTTCGCCGATCGTGGCCGCCGATTGGGTCGTCACCAGCCTGCCTTCGGGCTATCACTACCGACTCGCGGTCGGCCTGAACGGAATGGTGTATGCGTGCGGCGGCAGTCAGCTGCACGTCTCCGCGGATGACGGCGTCACCTGGACGCCGGGCGGCGTGATCGCGCCGAACACGCTTCCGCAGGCGCTCGTTTGTTCACCGTCAGGCGCCCTGTACGCGGGGGACTTCGCGGTTGGAGTGTTTTGTTCCGACGACGCCTGCGCCACGTGGCTCGGCGTCGAGCTTCCGCAGGCGACCCACTCGTTCTCGACCGGTTGCTTCGCATTCGGAACGGGTGGCGAGGTCTACGCGGGCACCATCGACGGCGTCTATCGCTCCAGCGACCTCGGCCTGACCTGGGAAGCCCGCAGCACCGGACTGCTCGGCCGCCATGTGCGCACCATGGCCGTGACCGCCGACCAGCGGGTGTTCGTCCACACGCTCTATCCGGCACAGATCGACGGCCTCTATCGTTCGACCGACCGCGGCGACACGTGGGTTCGTCTCGGCGGCAACGCGCCGTACTTCAGCGCGCTGATCGCTGCGCCGAACGGCGACCTGCTCGGAACCAGCGACGAGTCCGTGTTCCGCTCGACGGACGGCGGAGTCGTGTGGAGCAGCAGCGGCTCTGGACTCGGAGCAAACGAAAACCTCACCTCGATCGTGATCACGCCCACCGGTCGAATGATCGCGGGTGGCTACCGCGTCGATCGGAGCGATGCGGGCGTGCTGGATGCGGGCGACGGGCCCACGCGCTCGTCGGCGCATGTGCTGAGGCAGAACAGTCCGAATCCATTCCCGCGCTCCACGCGCATCGGCTTCACGCTCGCGCGAAGCGCTCGCGTGGATCTGGCGGTGTTCGACCTGACCGGCCGGCACGTGGCGACGCTCGCCGAAGGCGTTCACGAACCCGGCGAGCACGCAGTGATGTTCGACGGTTCGGTACTGCCCGCGGGCGCCTACCTCTACCGCTTCGTGGCGGACGGCGTCACGACGTCGCGGCGGATGATCCTGATGCGGTAGGCGCACGCGCTGAGAAACTGCTCCGCCCGCTGCCGGGAGCGCCGCGCTGCACCGATCGTCCGTGTTCGCCCCTTGCTGACACCGTGTTCCGGTGTGGACGCATCGGTCGACGCCCCCGGCTAGGGGCGGTGTGACTGTGTTCGTGGGTCAGCGATCCGAATCCTCCTCCGACAACTCGCGTTCGAGCTTCTGCAGCTCGAGCTTCATCTCGCGAATCTCACGACGCAGATCTTCGGAGTTGCGGTCGCGATCACGCAGCCGGCGCACCGTCACGCGCGGCCGTTCGGAATCACGCTCGGCTCGCCACTTCATCATTCCCGGACCGCTTCCGTCGTCGGAACGGCGCAGGAGGACATCGCTTCTACCCCGATTGCGTTGCGGGAGTTCCGCGGTGACCACACGGCGTTCGCCGCGCCGCAGGATCGTGATCTCGACCGGTCCGCTCGGCGCACCCGAGACGGCGTTCACGAAGTCGTCGGTACCGCGCACCTCGCGCTCACCGACCCGGGTCACCAGATCGCCCTGACGCAGTCCGGCTCGATCCGCCGCCGAACCGTCGATCACGTTGGTGATCCGCACGCCGCGATCCGCCTCTTCGTAGCCGACTCCGAGTCGCGGGCGCCCGTTGCCGACCAGGCGTTCGAACGCGCGTTTGGTATCGGGGCCCATGAAGTCGTTGACGTCCGGCAGGTCCAGTTCGTGGACCTCGCCATCGTGCCAATCGTGCGCCCACATCCTGGGCGCCTTCGGTGCCACCGGAGCACGCGGCGCGGTCGGGGCACGCGGGGCACGCGGCACCGGCGGCGCGATCCACCTCTCGTCCGGAGCGTCTTCGCCGTCTTCGTCGTCGCTCGGATCCGGAGTCCGGAACGTGAACGTGCGCGTGTGATCGCCATCGCGATCGTCGTCGTTCTCGCGATCCCGTGCGGTCCAGCGAGGCGTTTCGGTGCGGTCTTCCTCGCGATTGCCAAGCGTGACGGCGACCGTGCGACGCGCCCCGTCCCGCCACAGCAACACGCTCGATTCCTGCCCGACCCGCGCGTCGCGCACGAAGCGCGTCAGCTCGGCGGGCGAGTCGACGCTGCGCGAATTGAACGACACCAGCACGTCACCCTTGCGGATGCCGGCACGCTCCGCCGGGCTGCCATCCACCACGCGATTCACCAGCACTCCCTCACCGCGGTAGTCCATCGCATCGCGCAGATCCGCATCGAGCGTCTGAGTGAACACACCCATCCACGCCTGACCCGACTGTGCGTGCGCCGGAGCGACCGCCACGAGTCCGAGCGCCATCAGCGCACCGAACATCGCGACCATCGAACCCCATCGCTTTCGCATGCTCTTCCTCCTTCGTGATAGCGTCGCCGGGCCTGAACGTTCGAGGGTCTGCCCCTGAAACCACGCGGCCCCTCCCTCAGTTCCCGGAATTCCTCCGAGAGCGGAACGAGCCCCTCCCCGCGCATGAAAGTCAACGAGCTGTTAACCCTCGCCATCGAGGATGTGGTGCCCGGAGGCCAGGCTCTTGCACGGCACGAGGGAAGAGTCGTGTTCGTGGACCGCGGTCTTCCCGGCGACCGCGTCGAGGCCCGGGTTTCACATGTGAGACGGCGTTGGGCCGATGCAAGGTTGGAACGCGTCGAGCCTTTGTGCCCCGATCGGGTACCCCCGCGATGCTCCCATGTGCACGTCTGTGGCGGCTGCCGCTTTCAGGACCTCGCCCTCGAGGCGCAGGTGCGGCTCAAGGAACGCCACGTCCGCGAGACGCTCGAACGCATCGGCGGGCTCGAGAACCCGCAGGTCCGTCCGATCGTCGCGGCGCCCGACGCATGGCGCTATCGCAACAAGATGGAGTTCAGCTTCGCGCCCGACTCCGACGGATCCCCGCAGCTCGGACTTCACGTGCGCGGCGCGTTCGATCGTGTGTTCGAACTCGAGGACTGCCTGATCGCGAGTGAGTTGACGGTCGAGGTGGTGCGTCTCACCCAGCGGTTCGCGCGTGCGCATCGCTGGCCCGCCTACCACCCGCGCCGCCACGAAGGCATCGCGCGGTTCCTGGTGGTGCGTCACTTACCGCTCACCGACCAATGCGCCGTGCACCTGGTCGCCGCGTCCGATCAACTCGACGGACTCGACGCATGGGCGCGTGAAGTCGCGGCGACGAGCCCCGCGATCCAGGGAGTTTCGCTGTTGATCAATCGAGCGCGCGCGAACGTCGCGATCGGCGAGGAGGAACGACTGCTGCAAGGTCGCGCCACCGTGGTGGAGCGCCTGCTCGGACTCGAGTTCGAAGCCGGTGCCGCGTCGTTCCTGCAGACCAACAGCCGCGCAGCCGAGGGTCTCTACCAGGGGGCGATCGCTGCGGCGGCCGCGACGCCCGACGACGTGGTGCTCGACCTCTACTGTGGCACCGGAACACTCACGCTGCTGTTCGCGCGCGTGGCCGGCGAGGCGATCGGGGTCGAGAGCGTCGAGCCCGCGGTGATCGCGGCGAGAGCGAACGCGGTGCGCAATCGCGTGACGAACGCGCGCTTCGAGGCCGGCGAGTCTCGTGCCGTGCTGCGCCAGTGGGCACGCGGCGAACGCGCCGGCGCACCGCGCCCCTCGATCGTGGTCGTCGACCCGCCGCGAGCCGGACTGCATCCGCGCGTGGTGGCACGCATCGCGGAGCTGACGCCGCGTCGTGTGATCTACGTGTCGTGCAATCCCGCGACGCTGGCGCGCGATCTCAAGGACTTTGCCGCGCTCGGGTTTGCGCTCGATCACGTGACGCCGTTCGATCTGTTTCCGCACACGCCACACATCGAATGCGTGGCACGGCTGGAGCGTACGGCGTCCGTCTGAGCGTTACTGAGCCGTCAGATTCTCGACCATCTTCCACGCCACCATGCCGCCGTCGATGCTGCGCACGTCTCGGAATCCGGAGTCGGCGAGCATCTCGGCAGCGGTGAGACTGCGACTCCCCGAGTGGCAGACGGTGAAGATGGGCTTGTCCTTCCAGGCCGCCAGCTCGCCCACGTGCTTGTGCAATTCGGGAAGCGGGATCGTCATCGCCCCCGGCGCCGCCGGGTACTTGCTTTTCCACTCCTTCGGATTGCGTACGTCGAGCAGCAGTGCTTCCGAGTTCTCGTCCAGAAAAGTCCGCGCCGAGGCCGCGTCGATGTGGCTGACCGCCGCGTGCGTCGCGCTTCGCGTGCCCGAAACGGCGGCGCGGCCACCGGAGCCCGAGTTCCCGCATCCCGTCAGCAATGCGAGCGCGAGCGCGAATGCGCTCGTCGAAACTCTCGAAACGAATTCGGGGTGTTGACACAGGTTTCGCATCGAAGCCTCCTTGCTGTGCTAGCCTCTTCGGCCATGATTTCGACTGTTCGACTCCGCATGCGGATGCTCGCGCTCGCGGCACTGGCGATCGCTGTGGCCGCCACCGCGCCGTTCGCCGCCGCTCAGGAATCCGGTGCGACGCCCGGCTCCCGGTTGCTCGACAAGGGCACTTTTCTCATCTCGCTGCGCGGCAAGCTGCTCGGTCGCGAGAACTTCGCGATCGACGTCGCGGGCGACAGCATGGTCGTTCGTGCGACGTCGATCGTCTCTCATCGCATCGACGGGGTCGACCAACAGGTCAAGAAACTCCTGAACATGACGGTGAGCCGGGACGACTACGCGCTTCGCAATTACCTGTCGAACGAGCGGGTCGGCGGCCACGAACGGATCCGCGGCATTTCGCTCAGTTCCGACACCGTGTTCACGATCTTCAAGGAAGTCGACGGGCGAGGCATCGGTACCGCCTATCCGATGCCACCCGGTCGTGTGTACGTGCTCGAGTCTCAGCTCTACACGCTCATGTACTACATCGCCTTGAGCCTCCACTCCCAGCCGTTCGACGTGCGTCCCATCAACATCGTGACGCTCGCGGACCGCGACACCACCGCCGAGGCGCAGGTCGCGCGACTGCCCTCCGAGCCGTTGCGATGGGGCGGCAAGTCGGTGACGGCGAGCCACCTTCAGTTCCGCCAGGAACCGCTGGTGTTCGATCTGTGGCTCGATCGCCAGGGCCGCCTGTTGCTCATGACGCATACGGGCACCGGACTTCGCATCGAGCGGGAAGCCGCGACCACCACGCCGCGACCGCGGACGCCGGCGGCCGCGAAGAGTCCCTCGAAGCCGGGCTAGTCGCGCACGACTCGTCGTGGCGGCGTCTCGCGATCACGCGCGACCGCCGTAGCGAGTGCTCAGCCACTCGGCCAGCAACCGCACCCCGAACCCGGTCGCGCCGCGCGGTTCGTGCGCGCGCTCCGCGGACGTCCATCCGGTGCTCGCGATGTCGAGATGCGCCCACGGCAGTCCGCGCGCGAAGCGCTTGAGGAACATCGCGCCCAGGATCGCACCCCCCTGCGGGACCGACGAGTTCACGAGGTCCGCCGTGTCGCTTCGCAGCTCCGATGCATACTCGTCCCACAGCGGAAGCCGCCACAGCCGCTCACCGGTCACCTCTCCCGCCAGCGTCAGCTCGCCCGCGATCGCGTCATCGTCGGTGAAGAGCCCGGCCGCGAGATTTCCGAGCGCGATGCTCACGGCTCCTGTCAGGGTCGCGAGGTCGATCACCGCGTCAGGCTTGAAGCGCCGCGCGTAGACCAGCGCATCCGCGAGCACCAGCCGTCCTTCCGCGTCGGTGTTGGTGACTTCGACCGTGGTTCCATCGAGTGCTCGCAACACGTCACCGGGCTTGAACGCGCGACCACCCGGCATGTTCTCGGCACTCGCGATCAATCCCACCACGCGAACCGGCACTGCGAGTTGCGGCAGCGCCGCGAACAGTCCCAGCACCGCGGCCGCGCCGGCCATGTCGTACTTCATCCTGTTCATGTTTTCGCGCGGCTTGAGCGAGATGCCGCCGGTGTCGAACGTGACGCCTTTGCCGACCAGCACCACGGTCGGTGCGCGTTTGACCCCGCGCGGCGCGGCGCGATCCAGCACCACGAAGCGCGGCGGGTTCGGACTTCCGCGCCCGACGGCGAGCAGAAGGCCCATGCCGAGCCGTGTCATCTGCGGCACCCCGAGCACCTGCACGCTCGCGCCCGCGTCGCGCGCGACCTGGCGGGCGCGGCGCGCGAGCGCATCGGGCGGCAGGGCGTCTCCGGGGGTGTTCGCCAGATCGCGCGCCAGACAGGTGCCCGAAGCGATCGCGTCGCCACGCGCCACCGCACGGCGCTGCCGGGCCGA
>JABFRW010000035.1 GCA_013140805.1 Candidatus Eisenbacteria bacterium | reverse complement strand
CCGCGTGGTCGCACGCCGCACACGCGCCAGCTCGCGCGTGCGCGCGGCCAGGATGCGCCGCGCGGCACTCAGCGCGCGCTTCACTTCGGGGCTCGGCGCTCCACGCCGTTTCGAGATCGGCTTTCGATTCCGCGTCATTTGGCCCTCGCGTGCAGGATCTTGAAGGTCGCCGGTCGCGTCACGTAAACGCCGCGCTTCTTCACCCAGAATCGCGACAGCGGGCCGCGCATCGCGGCGGCCTGTCGTTCGCGACGGTTCTCGCTCCCGAGCCGCTTGTAGATCACGTAGCGGATCTCGCCGCTCGGACCGATCACGATGGTGCAACCGCCGAAGAACTCGAACGGGCCCTGCCGGCCGATCGCGGTGCAGGTCTGGGTGACCTCCGCGATCAGGTCGAACAGCACGCCGCCTTCGGGCCCCACGCGGCGCGCGCATCGAATGGATTGCACGATGGGTGGAGCGGCATAGGTGATGCCTTTGGGCAGCGGCATGCCGCGCACGATCAGACGCAGTGCCTCGGCGTTCTTGCGCTCCGAGAGGAACGAGCCGAGTGCGCGCGCCTGACGCGCAAGTTCGACGGGACTCGCGGGACGCGCCGGATCACCACGAAACTTCAGTCGTTCGAACGCCAGTTCGGGAATGCGCAACGTGGTCTCGGGCGGCGACCAGGCGAGCGCGTCCTCGCTCATGAACGGCACGTGATCCGGAAAGATGCCGCGGCGCCGAAATGAGCGAATCAAGGCTTCGCGATAACCCCACGGATCGTTCGCCACCACGTCGCGATCCGCGGTCACGATCGCGCGCAGGTATTCGCCCAGTTCCATGTCGACCGGCGGGCAATAGTCCACTGCGCGAATACACACATTCAGGAACTGGCTGGCGAGCAGGCTCGCTTCGGCGGCGAGCACCTGGACGAGTTCGGTCGGCAGATCCGCGTGGCCGATGCCCTCGGACGGAATGCCGGCGAGCCGGAAGAAGCGATCGGTCTTGCGCCGGAACACGGTTGCGAATGCCTCGAACACCGCCACCACCAGCACCGCGCCGATGTCGTGCATCTCCATGTTCTTCCGATAGCGCGACAACTTGTCGTCGGGCACCAGCGCGTCCGAATCGAACGCCTCGATGCCGGCCACGTCGACGCCGGACCGCATGCTCAGTGGCCGATCGCTCGTCGAGGTGGCGTAACCGAACTCCTGCGCCAGATTCGAGAGCAGCGTGGCGTTCGCGAGATCGCCGCGGCCTTCGCGGATTCCCTGCGCCACCACCTCGGGGTAGCTGAAGTGCTGCAGGATCGCGACGATGTCCGCGAAGCCTTCGTGGAATCCGGGCACGTCCCCCTGCGTGGGCGCATAGAACTCGGCGCGCAGGCCATCGAGCAGCGCGTGCGTGGTCTCGTGCGCCACGATGTCGTGCGACAGTCCGCCGAAGATCAACCCGCCCGGTACGGTGTGGCCGCCGGGGCGCTTGGCGGCCTTGAAGTATCCGAACTCGAGGCCGATCTCTCGGCTGTAGTAGGCATTGTCTTCGTTGACCGCGAACGGCCGCACCCGCAGTTTCGATTGCCCGGATCCGCCCTCGACCGCCCACGCGACGTCGCGGCCGAGTGCGCGCTGGAACGCCGCGTAGGTCAGGCTGCAGACTGCGTAGGCCATCTGCAGATGGAAACGTGCATCGCCCGGCGACGGCGACACCCCACTCGACAGCAACAGCAGCGGATCGTCGAGGTCGAGCTTCGCGACCGTCAGGGGCGGCGGCGCGCCGGTCGCGTCGAACTCGAACAGCGCGCCCACCGGCCCGGGCGCGAGCGGCTGGTAGGGCACCTGCGCGGTCGCGATCCCGCCCAGCCGATGCGAGACCGAGGGGTCGAGCGTGAAGATGCGCAGCGGGCGGAATCTCGGGCCCGGCAGCGTTTCCGCCGCCCGCGTGCGCGCCTGCAATGCGACGCGATGGCTGATCTCGTAGACCAGGTTCCTGGCGTCGACCTTTCGCCTCGGTTTCCGTGCGGCCATGCGCTTCACGCTCCTTCGCGTTGGATCACGATGCGTCCACCCGACTTGCGGCGTACGCGCACTTCGCGCGCGCCCTTCGAGGCGCGTGCGAGCCTCACCACGATCTCGCCGGCCTCCTCGCGCCACGCGGCCCGCTGCGCGCGCGCGCGATCGTCTTCGCCCGCCACCGACATCGTGGCGGAACCGTCCGCTCGCAACTCCAACGACTCACGCGGGCGGCGCGAGAGCGGAAGCTCGGCATCGTCGCGCCGATAGACCTGCCCCTCGTCACCGTCCTCTTCGTAAGCGTGCAGCCAGCGCCCCACCAGGTCGTGCGGCGGCGGAGTCTTCGCAGACTTCAACTCACAGCCCCGAGCGCGGCCCGGCGAGCGTCGCACGCATGCGGGCGACCTGCTGGGCGGTGAACATGAACATCGCGGCATCATCGACATAGTCCATGTAGTTCATGAACATGTCGCCGTTCGGACCGTTGTTGCAGGTAATGGTCGGGAACGTGGGCTTGTTGAAGTTGGGCCCCGCGCTGTTCGGAGTGTCGGGCACCGCGTCGCTGCCGCTGCAATCGGGCGTGTCGCCCCAGATGTGGCGCAGGTTGAAGTAGTGGCCGACTTCGTGAGTGGCGGTGCGCCCCTTGTTGAATGGGCTCCGGGCGCTCCCGAGAGTGCCGAATGCCAGGTAGTGGATGACCACGCCATCGGTCGCACTCGGACCGCCGGGGAACTGCGCGTAGCCGAGCACCGAGTCGCGCAACGCGCACACCCAGAGGTTCAAGTGAGACTCGGGCCGGTAGGGCGGCATGCCGCCACTCGCTGCCTTCTTCACGCCGTTGTCCTGGTCGGTGAACGAGTCTTTACGTGTCAGCTTGCGAATCACCTTGACCAGCTTGAAGCGGACTCGCGTGTCGGTCACCAGCCCCTTCCACGGCGTCGGCACTTTGCTGCGATCCGGATTCCGCGCCGCGAAGTCGCGATTGAGCACCGTGATCTGGCTGCGGATCTGCGCCATCGACACGTTTTGCGCGTCGGTCTTGTAGACCACGTTCACCACCGTCTTCACGGTACGCACCCGCAGATCGGCGGCGCGCAAGCCGCTGGTACGCAGGCGCGCGGTGTCCTGCTCGAGCTGGAACTGACGGGCGCGAAACTGCGGATAGCGTTCGAGCAGGCTCATGTGCACCGCCATGGTGCCGCAACTGCGACGCGGCGGGAGCGCGGCCGTTCGACGCGAGCGTGTAGACATGTGCGACCTCCTGCGTCGCCGGGCTCTTCGAGTCGCGCGCAAATGCGGGCGCTCTCCGAACGCGATCGGTGCGACGCAGGGCCGAGGCTATGCCCGGTGTGAAAGCGCAGGCAAGACAATTGAGCGACCGGAAGATTGTTCCGGTCGCCCAGTGTTGAGCACCCGACTGCTTGTCGAATCGAGCGCTACGTCCCCTCGATCGCTCGCACTTCGGCGCTGCCGCCGTACTTGAGGTGCGGGCAGGTGCGCGCGATTTCGAGCGCTTCGTCCAGCGACGCGGCGTCCAGCACGAAGTAGCCGACCAGCGCACCGCGAATCGGATCCTGGACCGGCGCCTGCGTGACGAGCTGCCCGGCATCCATGCGACACCAGCGCCCGTCGTCTGCGAGTTTCTCGCCGGTGATTCGGCGACCGCTCTCGGCGATGCCGCGCGCCCAGCGGCTGTAGTCGCTCACGCGATCGGTCATTCCCGAACCCGCAGCCGGTGCCTGATAGTCCGACGACTCGAACAGCATCAATGCGAACTGAGTCTGCGTTGCGGGCGTGGTCACGAGGGACGGCTCCTTGGGTCGGGCGGCCGCGCCCGGCCGGCGGCCGACGCCGAGCCCGACTACGAACGCGAGTATGGCGGCGGCGGCCGCCCACGATGCGATGAGTGCGATGGGCTTCTTCATCTTCGTTCCTCCGATCAATCCGCGTTCCCGCGCCACCGCCACTGTGCGATCGCGCAGGGCGGCGGGTGGTGTCCAGTCACGCCCCCATGCTTCGAGCGCGCGGCGCTCGGCGGGGTCGAGTTCCGAGTTGGGTTCATCGTTCATGTTCGAGCACTCCCTTTCCCGCGAGCGCGGTTCGCAGCGCGCGTCGCGCGCGATGCAACTGACTCTTCGAGGTGCCGACCGCGATCCCGAAGTGCTGCGCGATCTGCTCGTGCGTGTAGCCCTCGACGTCGTGCAGCAGCAGCACTTCGCGGTACCCGTCCGGCAGCCGCGCCAGCGCGCGATCGAGAGCGGCGCGAAGGAACGCGTCGGGTTCGTGATCGACGCCGGGGCCGGCCTCGCGTGCGGTGCCAACCACCAGCTCGAGCTGCACCTCACGCCCGCTGCGTCGCTGCAGCTCACGCCACCGGTTGAGCGCGATGCCGCACAACCAGGTGCCGAGGCTCGCCTCGCCGCGAAAGTCCGCGAGCCCGGCGAGTGCCCGCACCCAGGTCTCCTGCGTCAGCTCGGCCGCCTGATCCGCGTGGCCGCCGGTCAGGCGGGCGGCGAAGCGATAGAGCGCCGCGGTGTGCGCGTCGTAGAGCGCGAGGAACGCGGCCTCGCTGCGGGTTTGGAGGAACGCGGCGACCCGCGCGCGAGGCCTCGAGAGGTGTGTGGTTCATTGGGAGTTAGTGCGGATTGCGGCCGTCAGGGTTGCATGGGGCTTGGCGTGCGCCCCTGATCCCCTTAACCTGCCGGCTTCGCAGTCCGTCACCCCTCGATCGAGGAGTCATCTCATGATCAAGAAGGTCGCTCTGACGCTGTTCGCACTGATCGCGCTCACCATCCTCGCGATCTTCGGAATCGCCTCGATGCGCCCGGACACCTTCCGAATCGAGCGCAAGATCGTGATGAAGGCGGCGCCCGCGACGATCTACCTGATTGCGAACGATTTCAACCACTGGACCAAGTGGTCGCCGTGGGAAGCCCTCGACCCCGACATGAAGAAGAATATCGAAGGACCGGGCGTCGGCGTGGGCGCGGTCTACACCTGGTCGGGCAACGACAAGGTCGGCGAGGGCAAGATGTCGATCCTCGAGAGCACGCCCGACTCACGCGTGGGCATGCAGCTCCAGTTCATCAAGCCGTTCCAGGCCACCAACAACGTGGAGATCCAGATCGCGCCGGTCGAGGGCGGCTCCGAGGTCACGTGGGCCATGAGTGGTACGAACAACATGATGGCCAAGGTGATGAGCCTGTTCATGAACATGGACCAGACGGTCGGCAAGGACTTCGAGACCGGCCTCGCCAACCTCAAGGTGCTGGCCGAGAGCCAGCCGCCGCCACCGCCGCCGGGCAATCCCGCCGAGTCGATGGGCGCGGGTGGCAAGATCGTCACCGACTAGCCGGATCCGAGTACCAATACGACGGCCCCGCTCCACCCGGAGCGGGGCCGTCTTGTTGAGCGTCGCGGCCGGCGGGGGCGCGGCCGCGCGCGGAGCTACGAGCCTTCGTTCGAGTCGTCGTCGACGTCACATTCCGACGGGTCCACGCGTCCCGGAGGCGCGCAGATCGGCCCGACACCGCGACCATGATTCATCGCGAGCGCGACCGCCCAGATGCTCTTGTAGGCGCGAATCGCTTCACGATCCTGCGACGAGCGACCGGTCAGCGCGACCAGACGCGCATCGGTCGAAGAGATCCACGCGCCGAGCGTGAACGAGCCGTTCGAGCCACCGACCTGCGTGTTCATGTCGAGACCCATGCTGTTGCCACCGGCCGAACGCAGGCCGCTCGCACGCGCACCGCAGTTGGCGAGCAGCGCCGCGAACTGCCGCATCGCACGCTTGCGCCAGTTACCGTCGGACGGGCGATTGAGCGCATTGTTGAAGCCCGCAACGTCGTCCGACCAGTTGAACACCGACGCGCGCTGATCGACCCAGCCGGCCAGTTCGCGGATCTGCGACGGGCTCAGGTCGCGGCCCTTGCCGGCACCCTGACGCTGCCAGAACTTGGCGTTGCGCGGGCAGTTCGACGAACTCTGGCAATTCTGACTCGCGACGTTCTGCGAGCACGTCATGGCACCGCAACCGCCCGCGGCATCGCTCACCGACAGCGAATAGAGACCGGGGTTCGAAACCGAAACGCAGCGACTCGAGGCCGAGAAGCCGCCGGGTCCGCTCCACGCCCAGCGCAGGTTGCCGTCCGGTCCGCACAGCTCGACCGACTGGCCCTGGCAAACCGAAGTCGGCCCGCTGATGACGCAGCTTCCGCCGCCACCGGCACCCGAGGTCAGGTTGTGCGTGCAGGGTCCGAAGAACACACCGAACTCGATATCCTGGATCCGCATCGAGTAGACGCCCGGATCGCTCACATTGATGCATCGCGAGGTGGCCGTGAAGCCGTTGGGCCCGGTCCACTCGTAGAGATAGAGACCCTCGGGGCCGCACAACTGCACGGAACCACCGCAGGTCGAGGTCGGGCCGCTGATCATGCACTCGTTCTGCGCCGCAGCACGATCGGCGGAGAGGCTACAGAGTGCGAGTGCGAGGCCGAGGCCGAAAGCCACCGGCGAGCGTCGAAACACGATCGGAAGTCGCATGAGATCCTCCAGTCAGTCGCGCATGCGCGTCGCTCGAGCCGTTTCGGGCGCTCTCCGCCACACACGATGTCGGGCCACCGCGATTCGCGCCGCGCGAGCGACACTGGCCGCGGGTAGACGGCCCACCCTGGTACTGGAAGATCTGGGCCATTCGCGGCCGCCGGACCTTCGTGCAGGACCCGTTGAGATCTGCACGGCGCTGCAACGAGGCCGGGCGCTCGAAGCGCCGCGGCGAGCAGCGGCTTAGCACGCTGCGCGGGAATACCCACGCGCCGAGGGCTGCAGAATGCCGCGCGCGCGAAAAGGCGAGCTCGAGCGCACCACTGCGATGCGCACGCCAGTCGAGCCGGATTTCGCGCGGTCTGGGCGCGCACGAACTCGGCAACCGACGGCGTCGGGGCTGCGCCCGTCCGCCCTACGGCTGCAGCGGACGCGCGAAGTTCGCGTCCCATTCGGAGAGCGCGAGCTTGGGGATCAGCAGCTTGTCCACCATTCCGTTGAACGCGAATGGCGTCAGGTTCACGCCCGGCGGAACCTGGCTCGTATCAATGTCGGTGAAGGTGAGCTGAAACCAGTAGCGCGCCTGCACCTCGTCCAGAATCTGCGCGTGCCGTCGGATGTAGGCGGCCTGGATCGCAGCCGAACTGGGCGCCAGCGTCGGTCCGGCCGAGGCCCAGCCACCCTCGATCACGAACATCGGCTTGGCGAGCCCCTCTCTCAGCCGCGAGTAGTAGTTGAGCGGCAGGCTGTCGGGGTGCTCCCAGCTGAAGTAGGGGTACGACGAGAGTCCGATCCACTGCGCGAACGGGAAGTGCACCAGATCGGAGGAGATGCCCTCGTAGGTTCCGGGTCCGCCGAGCCGTCCCCACGCGGTCTCGACCTGAACGCTTGCTGACAGGATCACGTTCGAATTTCGGGCGCGCACGTCGCCGGCCGCATCGTTCGCGTAGGTGACGAGCGCGTTGTAGAGCGCGGTGGGCGCCAGCAGCCGCACCAGGTTGGTCTCCGACGCCAGCACCAGCACGTCGGGCTGCAGGATCGAGTCACACAGCACGGCATAGCGCCGCATCAGCTGCTGGATCGCGGGCTCGGTCAGGCTGCGGCCGGCGGCAACTAGCGCCGGATCATCGGCGGCGCGATTGAGCCCGTCGGTCGCATCGAGGCTCAACACGAATTTCAGACCCAGCGAGCGATAGTAGTTCGCAATGTTTCCGATCTCTCGCAGGATGATCGGCTCGAGCGGCACGCCCGCGAACATCGAGTCCCACGGGGCGCCGACGTGGTGAATCGCGGCATCCGCGCGCGGCACCCACATCTGAAGCGCCTGCACCGCGAGTGCCGTATCGGGAGCGGGCGGAATGCCCATGAAGCCCATGCGATAGGTGCGAGCCGGCAGACCGCGCCGCGGCGAATCCTTCTTCGAGTCACAGCTCCCGAGTGCCGCGACGAGCGCCAGCGCCACGAGAATCTGAACCGCACGGCGGGACCGTCCGCTAGGCGTTGCTCGCATCCTTCACCTCCCACTCGCCCGCGAACGCTTCGACTCGGGACACGAGTCTGCACAGCTGGCGACCTTTCGGTGTCAGCCGGTACTCCACGTGCAGTGGCCTCTCGGCAATCAGTCTCCTCACCACGAGGCCGAATCGTTCGAGCTTTTGAAGTCGCTGCTGCATCACCTTGCTCGTCAGCCCGGGCAGCGCGCGCCGAATCTGACCAGGACGCGCAACTCCCTCCCGCAGTGACGCGAGCACCGCCAGTGTCCACTTGCACCCGAGCACGTCCTCGAAGAGCCGTCCTGCTTCGCGCTGGATCGCCACGACGACTTCCCTCTGATCGGGTACCTGCGCACCGAAAGGTGCCTACTGGACGGCATGCCTGATCCCGCTAAAGATGGGTGCAGGCTCTTCAAAGGAGGCAGATCGTGTCAAGCAATCATCGCGTACAGGCAAGCAGAAGCAGCGCATGGTGGACCGTTCTGGGGCTGTCAATCCTCACTGCGACCGTGGCTGGATCACCCTTGCTCTCGAGCGCGGCCAACGAGTCGCACCGGCCGGTTTCCTACCCGCAGGGCTATCGAAGCTGGAATCACATGAAGACGCTGGCAATCGTCGCTGAGTCACACCCGTTGTTCGACTCGTTCGGTGGCATCCATCACGTGTACGTGAATCGCACTGGAATGGCGGCCGCTCACACGGGCAAGCCCTATCCTGACGGCAGCGTGATCGTGTTCGATCTGCTCGCCGCCGACTCGAAGGATGGCGCAGTCTCCGAAGGGTCGCGCAAATTCATTGGCGTCATGCGCAAGGATCGAAAAGCCTACGCCGCGACGGGAGGCTGGGGGTTCGAAGGGTTCAAGGGTGATTCGCCCACCGATCGCATGGTCACCGACGCCGCCAAGCAGTGCTTCGGTTGCCATCAATCACGTGCGACGAATGACTTCGTGTTCTCCGAGTACCGACCCTAGTCGACGCACCGTGTGCTTCGATCCATGCCGCCCGCAGCGAGCTCAGTTACCTGGATCGCGAGGCGCGCGTTCGGCGCGCGCCTCGCGCCGCCTCTTCTCGAAGAAGCTCCGCAACAGACTGCCACAATCCTCGGCCAGTACGCCCGCGGTGATTTCGACCCGGTGGTTGAGCCGCGGCTCTCCGATCACGTCCAGCACCGAGCCGCACGCGCCAGCCTTGGGATCGCTCGCGCCGTACACCAGTCGCCCCAGGCGCGCGAGCACGATCGCGCCCGCGCACATCGAGCACGGTTCGAGCGTCACGTAGAGCGTGCACTCGTTGAGCCGCCACGAGCCGAGTGCTGCCGAGGCCGCGCCGATCGCGATCATCTCGGCGTGCGCGGTCGCGTCCTTCAGGGTCTCGACCTGATTGAAGCCACGACCGATGATCGCACCCGCGTGTACGATCACACAACCGACCGGCACTTCCGCGGCTGAGAGCGAGCGTTCGGCTTCGCGAAGTGCTGCGTGCACGCCCTGCGCGTCGTCGGCGATCAGCATCGGCGG
>JABFRW010000034.1 GCA_013140805.1 Candidatus Eisenbacteria bacterium | reverse complement strand
GCATGGAGTGACGCCGCCGACTCGACCGCGCAATACCCGCTCCGCTGCCCACGCCGCCGCGATCGCAGTGACGGTCACGAACGCGGTCAGCGCGAACGAATCCCGCAACGCAGCGCCGATACCCGCGAGCGCGTGCGGCGGCCACCACGTCACGAGGAAGTCGATCGGCAGGCGCCAGGCATTCGCGAATTGCGCGGGCGACCAGATCGCGACCGCGGTTCCGGCCGGCCATCCCGAACGCACCGCGAGCTGGATGGCGATCGCGACCGCTGCCCCCAGAAATGCGGGCGCCACACGCTGCACGCGCTCGGGGAGCGTGCCGGCCCGACGCCACATCAGCTCGAGTGCGAGCACCAGTCCGGGCGCCACGATCGCGCTCTCCTTGGCGAGCGGCGCGAGTGCGCAGGCGATGGCCACCCACCAGGGACTTGCACCACTCACCCACCACCACATCGCGAGGACCACCAGCAGGGTCGCGATCAAGTCCTGGGCGCACGAGATCCACGACAGCAGAGCCCCGGTCGGCGGGAACAGAATGAGGAGCGCGGCCGCGAACCATGCCGACCGAGCGCCGCAGAGTCGACGCACCGTGGCGGCGAACACCCCGACCATCAGCGCGAACACCAGGGCGTTCACGAGGTGGAGGGCGAAGGGTCCGAGTCCCAGCAGGCGCCCGAACAGCCAGAAGTAGAGTTCGCGCGACACCGGTCGGTAGTAGCCGAGGATTCCATGGCGACCACTCAGGAGTTCGCCGAACGTCTCGCGGCGAGCGGCGTCCATGAACACCAGGTCGTCTGCGACCCACCCCACGGTGAGACAGCGCACCAGCAGCACGGTGCCGAGCGCGAGCCAGCCCACCCAGGCGGGCAGCGCCGGAAACACGCTCGCGGCCGCCGGGCGCGCCACGCGCGTCGCGCGGGCAGCCGGCCGGGTCGGTGCGCTTCCGCTCACACCGGAACGCCGAACTCTCGCAGTGCCTCGTTCAGCGAGGTCTTGCGATCGGTCGACTCACGCCGTTCCCCGATGATCAGCGCGCACGGCACGCCGAACGAACCGGCCGGAAACTCCTTCGGGCGCGTGCCGGGAATCACCACTGCGCGCGCCGGAATGCGACCGCGCGTCTCGACGACCTCGCGGCCCCGCACATCGAGGATCGGCGTCGATGCGGTCAGCACCACACCGGCGCCGAGCACCGCGCCCGCTTCGATCATCACGCCCTCGACCACGATCGCGCGCGAACCGATGAAGCAGTCGTCCTCGACGATCACCGGGCGGCTCTGAGGCGGCTCCAGCACGCCGCCGATTCCGACGCCGCCGGACAGATGCACCCGGGCGCCGATTTGAGCGCACGAGCCGACCGTGGCCCAGGTGTCTACCATGGTGCCCGCACCCACCCGCGCACCGATGTTCACGTAGCTCGGCATCAGGATGACGCCAGGTTCGAGGAAGCTGCCGTAGCGCGCCATGCCTGGCGGCACCACGCGCACTCCGGCCGCGGCGAGATTGCCCTTGAGCGGGATCTTGTCGTGGAACTCGAATGGGCCGGCTTCGAGAGTGATCGAGACGCGAAGCTTGAAGTAGAGCGAGATCGCCTGCTGGATCCAGCCGTGCGTCACCCATTCTGCACCGAGCTTCTCGGCGACGCGCAGATGCCCGGCGTCGAGCTCCGCGATCGTCGCCTCGACGGCTCCGCGCACCGCCGGATCGTCGGTCGGCCGCGCGCCCTCGTAGGCGGCGGCGATCGTTTCGCGCCAGCGCCCGACCACCTCGTTCGGCAGCGGCTCGGTCGTGCTCATGTCCCCGTCTCGTCGCGCATCGCTTCCTCTCCCGGCGCTCAGCGCCGCATCAGGTCGCTCGAAGCGGCGAGACGCGTCACCGCCTCCTCGCAGCTCGCCAGCGTCGGCACCAGTGCCCAGCGCACGAAACCCTCTCCGCCCACCCCCAGATAGGAGCCCGGCGTCACGACGACCCCGAGGCGCATGAGCTGTTCGACGAACGCCACGTCGTCGCCGTCGGGCACCTTCATCCACAGATAGAACGTCGCCTCGCCGGCTTCGACCTGCCAGCCGCAGGTCGCGAAAAACTCGAGCATCCGGCGACGCTTGGCCGCGAACGACGCGCGCAGGCCGGCGACATGCGCATCGTCGTTCCACGCTGCGACCGCCGTGTCCTGTACGAACTCCGGTGTGGCGACACCCACGGTCGGACGGAAACGCTTGAGCGCCTCCATGAGCCGGGGGTCACCGGCCATGAAGCCCGAGCGATAGCCGGTCATCGCGGAGCGCTTGCTGAGCGTATGGAATGCGATCGCGTTCTCGAATCCGAACTCCAGGATGCTGCGCGGTCGCTCGCCCCAGTAGAGCTCGTCGTAGGCATGATCGCCCGCAACCCAGAAGCCGTGACATCGCGAGAGTTCGACGACGCGTTCATAGTGGCGCGCTTCGAGCTGCGATCCGGTGGGATTGTGCGGATCATTGAGCCACAGCAGCGCGGTGCGCGCCCACACCTCGTCCGGAACCTGTGCGGGATCGAAGCGCCACGCGTTCGCACTCGCGAGCGGAGCGAAGTGGATTTGCGCCCCCGCCATGCGCGCGCTCTGCTCGTAGACCGGATACGCGGGCGACGGGATCACCACCGTTCGCCGCGACTCGCTGGCGTCCTGTCCGACCAGCGCGAAACTCAGCAGGTACACGGCTTCCTTGGTACCGGTCGCCGGCAGCACGTGCCGATCGGGATCGAGCACGAGGCCATAGCGGCGCTGGTACCACCCCGCGATCGCGGCGCGCAGCTCCGGCTTTCCGATCGCGGTCGGATAGCTCGACACCTTCGGAATCGAGCGCGCCAGCGTCGCGCGAATGAACTCCGGCGTCTCCTCGCGCGGATCGCCGATGCCGAAGTGGATCAGCGAGACGCCGGGCGGAGCGAGTTCCTTCGCGCGGCGATCGAGCCGAACGAACGGATATTCGCGCGGATCGGTGAGCAACGGATTGAGCGGCGCGGCGCGATGGATCATGACGACAGGAACTCCGCCAGCCACCGATACGAGCGTTCGAGCGCCGGGACCTCGCAGTATTCGCCGGCCTGATGGCACAGCTCCGGGATGCCGGGTCCGAAGTTGAACGCGGGGATGCCGGCCGAGGTGAAGCGCGCGACGTCGGTCCAGCCCTGCTTGGCCTCGACCTTCGCGCCGAA
Organism: Candidatus Eisenbacteria bacterium; assembly: GCA_013140805.1. Lineage (NCBI taxonomy): Bacteria > Candidatus Eiseniibacteriota > Candidatus Eiseniibacteriota bacterium. The sequence continues at coordinate 2,175 of JABFRW010000034.1, read as the reverse complement.
GCGTTTCACGAATCCCGCGACCTCCGGGTGATCGAGCGAAACCAGACCCGGCTCGGCACGATCCACGACCTCGAATCCGAACTCCGCCGGGACCAGCGCACGCACCTTGCGCTCCGCCTCGCCGACCGACATCGAAGGCGGGAATCGGTAGTTGAGATTGGCGACCAGCTCGTCCGGCACCACGTTGCGCGCGCGCCCCGCCTTGAGCGTGGTGACCTGAAGCGTCTCCCGGTAAGTGGCGCCGTGCACGACGTGCGGCGTGGTTTCGAAGCGCGTGATGCGCGCCAGCCAGTCGGCCGCCCGCTCGACGGCGTTGGCACCGAGCCACGGTCGCGCGCTGTGCGCGGCCACTCCCGGCACCCGCACCTCGGCGTTCAGCACGCCGTTGCAACCCACCTCGACCTGGTTCGAAGTCGGCTCGAGCAGGATCGCGAGCGCGGCGTCACGCAGCCACGGCATCTCGCCGAGCAGACGGCCGAGCGAATTGCCCGCCGCCGGTCCCTCCTCGCCGTCGTAGAACACCACCGCGAGATCGAAGCGCAGACGCGCGGGGTCGAGCGTCTCGACCAGCGCGAGCATCACCGCATCGCCCGCCTTCATGTCGGTGGTGCCGAGACCGAACAGCTTGTCACCCTCGCGTCGCGCCACGGCATTGCCGTTCGGAGGCACGGTGTCGAGGTGCCCTGCGAGCACCACGAGCGGTCGCCCGGCGGTGGGTCCGCGCCACACCACGCTGCGCCCGGAACGCAGGATCTCGCCGCGCTTCACCGCACCGAGTCGCTGCGCGATCAATGCGGCGAGCGCCTCCTCCTGCCCGGTGACGCTGGGCACGTTGACGAGCGTCGCGAGCAGCTCGGCGAGCGAATCGGCGGTGATCAAGTCGGGCTCTCCCACGGGTCGGGCGCGCAATCGGCCGCGACTCTAGCAGTGCCGGAGCGCGGCCGGCCAGTCACGCGCCGCGCTCGAAGTCGCTACACTGCGCGCGTGACCGAACCATCGGAATCGACCCTGGCGGGCCCGGTGACGCGCGGCGGGCTGCTCGCGCTTCGCGGACGCGACGTGCTCGAAGTGCTGCATCGCGTCAGCACCAACGCGCTGCTCGACCTCGCCGTCGGCGAGGCACGTGGCACGCTGTGGTGCGACTTTCGCGGGCGGCTCCAGCATCGCGCGGTGGTCGCGCGCGGATCCGACGGCACGGTGTGGCTGGCGCGCGACGATGCCGATGGCGCAACGCTCGCCGCGTTCATCGACAAGCACGTGTTTCGCGAAGACGTGCAGATTTCCGACCGCTCGGGGGCGCTGGGAGTTTCGGCCGAGTGGTCGGATCACGCGCACGGAACGTTGCTCGAACGGGACGGCGTTCCGCTCTCGATGCGCGCGGCACGCGGGCCGGAACTGCGCGTGATTCCGATCGACGCGGAGAGCCCGCGCGGGATGGGGGCTCTGTTCGGCGCTGCCTCCGGCAGCGCGAAGCTCGATCACGTGGTGCGCATCGCGCATGGCTGGCCGGCACACGGTCACGAAATCGTCGAGGCATTCCATCCGCTGGAAGCGAACCTCGGCGACGAAGTCCATCTCGACAAGGGTTGCTTCACGGGTCAGGAGACGCTGCAACGGCTCGTCACCTACGGCTCGGTGAGGCGGCGGCTCGTGCGGGTCGCGGGAAACGGCATGACGCCGATCACGCCCCTCGAGCTCCAGTCCGGCGATCAGCGCATCGGCGTGCTGACCAGTGCGATCGCCGATTCGAGTGCATCCGGATCGTGGCGCGGACTCGCAATCCTCAAGCACGAGGCGATCGGACACGGGTCCGTGGCCGCCGGCGCGGACGGCGAGGCGATGCGGTTCGAACGCCTGCCGCTGGCGCGTCCGGCGGGGCGTCCGTGGGCGATCGAGGACTGATCGAGGACGCGTTCCGATGAGCGACGCAAGCCGCCGCGATCCACTCGATGTCTACTTCGATGCCTCGTGCGGGTTGTGTTCGGGCTTCACCGCGTGGGCCATCGAGCAGGATCGCGACGGCCGGCTGCGCGCCCTCCCGGCCACATCGCCGCTCGCGGCCGAGCGCACCGGCCGCTCCTCGGCACAACTGCTCGAGACGCTTCACGCATGGGACGCCGAGCGTGGCGTGCTGAGCGGCATCCCGGCGGTCGCCGCGGTGCTCGAGCGGCTTCC
>JABFRW010000033.1 GCA_013140805.1 Candidatus Eisenbacteria bacterium | reverse complement strand
GGCGTGTTGAGCCACGCGGTGCCGAGATCGGCGGTGCTGCGCAGCGCCAGCACCGCGTGGCTCAACACGCCGAGCCCATCCGCCTCGTGAGTCGAGAACGGACCGAGCCCTCCACGCGTCGCGAGGTCGCCCATCGTTTCTCCCTGGCTCAGGCGACCTGACGGGGGCTTTCGGCCTCTCCGTCCGGGCGCGTGCGTCGCTCCGTGATCACAACGCTGCCGGCGATGCCCTTGCCGAGTTCCTTGAGTTCCTGTGCCATGTCGTTGAGTTCCGCGCGGTGGCTGACGGGGTGACGGTCGGTGCGCACCAGCGCGATCGTGACCGACATGAGCGGAAAGCGATCGAGCACATGACGGCGATTCAACACCTCGATGTGGCCGTGGGCGCGATCTTCCGCGTCGTAGAGGTCGGGCGTGAGCCGATCGAACTCGTGGCGCACGTGCTCGGCGACCGCTTCGGCCGACGACGTCTCGGTCACCAGGATGAAGTCGTCGCCGCCGATGTGGCCGACGAAGTCACCGGCGGTGCCGCGCGTCTGGACCCCTTCGACCAGAATGCGCGCCATCAAGCGGATCGCTTCGTCGCCGCGCGCATAGCCGTAGTGATCGTTGAACGCTTTGAACGAATCGATGTCGATGGCGACCAGCGCGAACGGCTCCTCCGCCGCCAGGCGACGCTCGACCTCGGCGTGAATGGTGAGGTTGCCGGGCAGTCCCGTGAGCGGATTCGCGGAGCGCTGCTGACGACTCCACTCGAGCACGTTGCGGACGCGCTGCAGCAGCTCGCGGGCTTCCCACGGCTTGGTGACGTAGTCGTTGGCGCCGCCGCGCAGGCCCTCGAGACGATCGTCCATCTCGTTCTTCGCGGTCAGCAGGATGATCGGAATGTGTCGGGTCTGGAATGCCGCGCGCAGCCGCCGGCACACTTCGAAGCCGTCGAGGTGCGGCATCATGACGTCGAGCAGCACCAGATCGGGCAGATGCTGATTCGCCAGCTCGAGTGCGGCCTGACCATCACGTGCCTCGATCACCTCGAAGCCCGCGGCCATGAGCTGGAGCCCCAACACCTCGCGCAGGTGCGGTTCGTCTTCGGCGATGAGGATGCGAAATTCGGGCACGGTAGGGCTGGATCCTCGCGGTCCGCAGGGGGATGCGCGCGCCGTTCGGGCCGTCCCCGAACGCGCTCAGTCGCCACCGGTATCGGCCGTTTGGCTGCGGGACTTGATCGGCGGAACGCACTCGATCGAGCGGTTTGGAGCGACCAACCCGCTGCCCGACAAGGATTCTCGGGCCCGCAAGTGCTCCTAGCCGACCTGCAGCGGGAGCCCCGACTCCTCGAGCGAGGCGATCGCGTCCAGATCGACCTCGGAGGCCGCCCCGCGCGCCAGCTTCCAGGCGCCGAGCTGCGCGATCATGGCCGCGTTGTCGGCGCACAGCCGCGGCGACGGGAGCCGCAACGGAATCCCGCGCCGCCCGCACGCGGTCGCGAGCCGCTCACGCAGCGCACGATTGCACGCCACACCACCGCCGAGCGTGACCGCCCGCGCCGCGAATGCTTCGACCGCCCGCATCGTCTTGGCCTCGAGCACCTCGACGACCGCGGCCTGGAACGAGGCCGCCACATCGCGCAGCAGGTCGTCCGAGTAGGGCGGCTCGCCATGCGGCGCGAGCGCGTGCGAGACCGCGGTCTTGAGGCCCGAGAACGAAAGGTCGTAGCCGGGCTGATGCAGCATCGGCCGCGGAAAATCGAATGCCCGAGGATTGCCATCGGCCGCGAGCCGATCGATCAGCGGCCCGCCCGGAAAGCCGAGACCCAGGCGCTTGGCCACCTTGTCGTACGCCTCACCCGCCGCGTCGTCGCCCGTCGAGCCGAGCCAGCGATATCGGCCCACCCCTTCGACCGCCACGATCTCGCTGTGGCCGCCGGACACCACCAGCGCGATCGCCGGCAGCGGACATTCACCGTGTTCGAGCGAGGCCGCGTGGAGGTGCGCCTCGATGTGGTTCACCCCCACCACCGGAATTCCGAGTGCTCGCGCATACGCCTTCGCAAACGCCACACCAACCACCAGTGAACCCACCAGACCCGGAGCGTTCGTGACCGCCACCGCGGTCAGCTCGCGCGCGCCGAGTCCCGCCTCCTCGAGTGCGCGGGTGACGAGCGTCGGGAGCAACTCGAGATGCGCGCGCGCCGCCAGCTCCGGCACCACGCCACCGTAGAGCTGATGCAGATCCTGCGCAGCGATCAGGTGCGATCGCAGGTGCACGCCGTTCTCGAGCACGGCGACCGAGGTGTCGTCGCACGAAGACTCGATGCCGAGCACCATCCGATCGGAACGCGGCACGGCATCGCGTGAGTCCGAGCGGGCGGATTCGGGGGTCATCGCGTCTCGTCGGGTGGCGCCATCTCGAGCGCCTCGTCGAGCCACGCCATGTAGCGCGGCGCCCCCGCCGCCATGCGCACGGCGATGCACTCCGGAATCTCGTACGGGTGCAGCTCGTGCAGGCGCGACATCAGCGCCGGCCAGTCCTGCTTGCGGGTCTTGAGCAGCACCACCACCTCGCGCTCGTCGGCGACCGCGCCCTTCCAGCGATAGATCGAACGCGCACCCGGCAGCAGGTTGCCGCACGCCGCGAGCCGCTCCTCGACCAGCACGCGCACCACGCGCGCGGCGTCGTCTTCGTTCGCGAAGCTCGTGAATACGATCAGGGCATCCGTCACGGGGGCTCTCCTTGGGACCGCGGGGGAGCGAAGTGTAGCATCGCGTTCCGATGCCGAAGCAGTGGGTACTCCACGCCATTTGTTCCGCACTCGCGCTCACGTTGATCGCGATCGCACTCGGTGGCGCGACGCGCTCGCCGCGTCGACTGCCGCCGATCGTGTTCGTGTCGCGCGCTCCGATTGCCGGCGATCCGCTCGCGGTGCCGGGACTCGGCCCGGTACATCGAGCGGTTGTAACGCGCGGGCGGCTGATGTTGCGCGAAAGCGATGGACGCGTGCGCGAGCTGGGCGAACCACGCGCGTTCCTCGATGTCGCCAATCCGGCGGTGTCACCCGATGGCCGGCGCGTGGTGTTTTCGGCGATGCGCTCCACGGACACGGCGTGGGCTCTGTTCCTCGTCGAGCTCTCGAGCGGCCGGGTGAACCGGCTGTTCGAACCTCCGATGTATGGCCCGTCCGAGGCGTTTGCGCTCGGTGATTTCGAACCCTGCTGGATCTCGGATTCGCTGCTCGCGTTCGTCCGCATCGTGCCGTGGGCGAGTCAGTACCCGGTTGGACAGGTGACCGAGTTGAGAGTCGCGCGACTCGATCCTCATGGCGGCACCCGTGACCTCGCCCGGCCCGCGACTGCGCCGGCTCACCGCAGCGTTCGCGTGAGTGCCGAGCGTAACGGCGCCTCCGAGCCGGTGTGGGACTCGCGCAAAGGTCGTCTGGTCTACAGCCGCTGGTGGTTCAATCGCTGGCTGCCGACCGACACTTCACCCGGCCTCACGCTCGACTCGGCGCAATCGATCGCGCGGGACACCGTGAATCTCTGGCAGCTGGTGTCCACGAATGCCGACGGCAGCGACCTGCGCCTCGCGGCCTCGGGGCTCACGACGCGGCTCGAGAGCACCGGCGATCAGCCCGCGATCCTCACCGACGGCTCGATCGTGGCGGTGCAGGCCGCCAATCCCGGCCTCGCGCCGCGCAGCGGCCCACTCGCGCTGCTGCGCTTCGCGCCGCGGCTCGGCCACGCGCGGCGCATCGCGGGTGCGGCGATCGATCCGGAGGATGCAAGTTTCTATGGCTCCGCGCGCGGGCTCGCCGCACCCTCGGCGTGCGCGCCGGCCGCACTGCCGGACGGCGGCGTCGTGTTCAGCTATGACGCATCGGCGCGCGGCGACTTCGGGCTCTACACCTGCGATCGAGACGGACGTCGACTCGAGAAGTTGTTCGACCTCCCCGGCACCCATGAACTGGACGCCGCACCGGTGGTGAAGCGGGCCGTCGGCGTGGCCGAGCGCGACGCGATGAAGCGCGTTCGGGCCGTCGAAGCGCGGGCGGGCGAGACTCGAGCGTGGCCACCCGGGTCGCTCGAAGGGCGGGCTGCGTCGGACACCTTTCGCTTCCTCGATCGCGATGTCTTCGCGGGCGGGAGTGCTCGCCCCGGCGTTGACGTCGCTCCGATTCGGACTTCGGGGGCGCGCATTCGCTTCTGGGCGACGCTTGCCAGCGCTCACGGCGTCAACGCCGACACCGCCGTGCTGGTGCACGAGCAGGCGATCGGCCGCGATGGCCGCGTCGATGCGCGACTGCCCGCCGACGTCCCGCTGTTCGAGCAGCTCGTCGACTCGAGCGGACGCGTGTTGCGCACCGGTCGCGGCTTCGCACACGTGAGAGGGCAGAACTCGGGACGCCGCGGCGAAACCGTGAGCTGCGTCGGTTGCCACCTCGGGCACTCGATCGTGCCGGTGCCGCGCGGCAACTGAGGTGCGCTTCGAGGCGCGTGCGACTCCCTGATAAGGTGCGCCGATGAGCACTTCCTTCACGCCCCACGCACCGACACTCGAACGCATGCAGCGCTGGCGCGACGATCCCGACGTGATCGGGATCGTTCAGGTCGGCTCGCGCACGCGGGGGCTCGGCGATGCGACCAGCGACGACGATCTCGAAGTCCTGTTGTCGCCCGACGCCTTCGCGCGCCTCGAGCCCGCCGCGTGTCACGAGTTCGTGGTCGAGGGCGAGGGCGCGGCACGGCGCGTGATCTACGACGCGCAACTCACCTGCCTCGCCGAATACCGTCGCAAGCTCGAGTCTTCGCACGACCTCGACCACTGGCCCTACGAACGCGCAGTGGTTCACCACGACACGAGCGGCGAGATCGCAGGCGCCGTTCAGGCGCTCGCCGCGATGCCCGAGTCGTTCCGGCGCGCCCGCATCCGGCACGCGGCGATCGACGCGTGGGCGTCACTGCACCGCGCGCAGAAGACGCGCGCGCGCGGCCTCGAAGCTTCGGCGCGGCTGGTGCTCGACCGGGCAGTGCGTGCGCTGAGCCGCATCGCGTTCGCGCTCGAGGATCGATGGGTGCCGCTCGAGCATTGGTGGGAATCGGAGCTGGGTAGCCTCGCCGACCCGCACGGCCTCGCGCCGCGGTTGATGCGCGGCGTGACGGAATCCGACTCGAAGCCGCTGTTCGAGGCACTCGAAGCGCTCGCCGCGCCGCTCGAGCACTGGGGAGTTCCGCCCGATCTGCTCGGCCGCCGCGCGCTGTTCCTGACGCTCATTCACGTCTCGAACGTGGATGAGCGCGCGCGGCACGCGACGCCCTAGCGGGCCGCTTCGCTCAAGCGGCGCGGCGCGCGGCGTCCGAAGCCGGCGCCTCGGGAGCAGCCGTTTCACGCCAGGCAGCGAGCGGCGCGACATGCAGTGCATACGCGAGCGTCAATGCCGCGATGAGGTCCAGCCAGCCCGGTCGCGTGGGTAGCGGCGTGAGTCCGATCAGGGCGGCGAGCGACACCGCGGCGATCAGAAGCAGCAGCCAGGTCATGGCGAGCCGACGCGGCTCGAGCGCTGCACGCAGCGGCTGGCTCGTGACCGCGAAGCGTGGCGGGTCGCCGAGCGGGGCGGCGTGCGCGGACGCTGCGGTGTTCGATGTCGCATCCGCGGGCGGGGGCACCACGTCCGTGCTGCCCCCGCGCCACGCTTCGATTTCCGCGAGCAGCGCGCGTGCGGCGCGCCCACCCAGGCGCCCGCCCACGCCCGCGATCGGATCGAGCCCGAAGATGCCGCCGGCACCCTCCGACCCTTCCCACCGCACGCGCAGCACTCCGGTCGGAATCCAGCCCGGCCCGCGCTCGAACCACACCTCCCGAACGTGTTCGCGAGTGAGCGCGAACGAAGTCTCCTCGCCGCGGTAGACCAGTCGGTCCTGCTCCAGCCGCACGCAGCCGAGGTCCCAGATCGAGAGTTCGTCGAACAGTCGATAGGTGTGCGACGGGCTCAGCCCGACGCGCCGCTCGGCCGGGTCCCCGAGTCGCGCGAGCGAGCGCGGCACGATCGCGTGCGCCACCCACTGAAACGCCAGCCACGCCGCAATCGTGGCGGCAACGAAGCCGATCGGGCGCGCGACCGGATCGAGCCACCCCGCAACCGCGACCACGGTGGTGGCCGCGAGCGGCGGCGCCAGCAGCAGACCGAGCGAGATGCGCTGCATGAGGCCGCGCTTGAACGCGGGGCCGAACGCGCGTCTCTCGTCGAGCACCGCAGGCATCTCGTAGCAGGGCCCGAGCGGCGGAGGCGCATCGAGAGCCGCGCGCATGGCGCCGGCGTCGAGGCGATAGCTCGCGACGAGTCGCATCGCCCGCCGCTCGGTCGAAGGGTGCGTGAGCGCGAGCTCGAGCCACCGGGACCATCGCACCGGCATCTGCGCCAGCTGTCCGAGGCGCACCAGGCCGAGGATCAGCGCGCGCGGATCGGCACCGAGCTTCACCGCTTCGGCGTCGGTCGCGTACTCCATCGCCCGATGGTGCGCGAGGAGCGCGAAGAAGCCCCCGATCGGAGCAGCGATCCACACCCACCCGGGCACCAGGTCGCGCAACAGCATCGGCGCCATCACCAGCGCCGTGATCCCGATCACCATCACGCGCTGCAGACGGTCGGGGTCGCGGCGCTTCAAGTGCGCCATCTCGTGCGCCAGTACGGCGTCGACCTCTTCGCGTGACAGCGCGCCGAGCAGCACGTCCGTGAGCATCACGCGATCGCCCTGCACCGCGAACGCATTGGCGATCCGAAAGCTGCGCAACGGCACCACGTGGAGCTGCTGCAATTTGACCCCGGCGAGCGCGGCGAGCGCGAACACCCGATCGCGCAGCTCTCCGCTCATCACGGCATGCGGCAGAAGGCCGTGCAGTCGATGGCGCCGCAACGCCAGCACCAGCGTGACCGCGATCGCGGTCACCGCGAGCAGCAGTGCCGCGCGCAGTCGGTAGGCGCGCGTGGCTTCGATCGCGAGACCGATCAGCGCGGTCGGGCACAGCGCGCCGACCACCAGCGTGATCGCATCCTCGAGCGCCTCGCGAGCACTCCAGGCCGTCATGCGCGCCCGGCGCGCGACGGCCTGCACCAGCAGTCCGTTGAGCGCCACGAACACGACCGGCGGCGCCACCACCGCGAGCAGCCCCAGCGACGGAGCGTGCGAGTCCGGAATACCGCGCTGCATGAGCATGCGCATCACGCCCGGAATCGTGATCATGAGCCAGCTCATGAACGCGAGGCCCGAGATCCACCCGGCCCGCTGCGCGGTTGCGAAGAACGGCACCGCGCCGACGCGCCGTTCCACGGCGAGCGCGAAGCGGTGATTCCAGAGCGCGAGACCCGCCGCAACGACGAGCCAGACGACGAACGGCGGCATGCCAGGCATGCCGCCGTTATCGGTGCGGACCGCTCTCGATCTGAAGCTCGGTTAGAACTCCAACCCGAACGTGACCGGGACGACCTGAATCGACTTGGTATCCACCAGGCCGCCCTCTTCCGTGTACATGTTGTCGACGCGGCCCTGGCCCCACAGGCGCATCGGCCCGATCTGGATCGAGAGCCCGGCACCGCCGTTCACGCCGAAGCGGGTCTCCGACACCGACTCGGTGCTCGCACCCTCGAGGTCGGTGCTCAGGTTGTAGGCGCCGAGCCCCAGCAGGACGTAGGGGCGAACCGGGCCTTTGATGAGGTCGAACTTGAGATCGGCGAGACCCGCGAGCATCTGGCTGGTGCCGATCGGGCTCGCGCCGGGACTCGGTACTCCGCTCGTGACCTCGGCATCCGACAGGTCGAACTTGGAGAATGAGACGTTCACGCCGAAGCCGAACGGCAGCATCGCGGGCTGGAATCGCACGTAGGCATTGCCGTTGAAGCCGCGATCGAGCGCGTCGCCCGCCTCGTTCAAGGGCATCGCAATGCCGCCACCGATGCCGAACACGATCGGGCGCGTGGACGGCATGCCTCCGAGCCCGGACAGTTCGGACATCCCGCGCTGGGCCATCGCGATGCCGGGGAGTGCGAACAGGGCCAGAGCGAGGACGCCGAGAACGTGGGCGGCGAAACGAGGGTCGAACCGCGACATGATGAAGCCTCCGAGGTGGGGGATCACTCCGTGGCCGGCCCGTCGGGGCCCGTTCGGAGCACGTGGGTCACACCGTAAAGACGCCTCAATTCGCCGCGAGTCACACGAGAGACCGGCAATCGGGTCAGCCCCGAGCCCCGCCGCCCTACGCGATTCCGATCACGTGGGCGAGCCAGCCTTCCTGGTTCTCGAACCGCCGCTTCAGCCGGTAGGTGTCGTCGGGGCGATCGTGCTTCGCGTTCCAGCCCTCGACGTACACCTCGCTGGCGCGAAAGCCGGCCTCGGCGATGGCGTCGCGCAGCTCCGGCAGCGTCCACAGCCGCCAGTCGTAGCGGAAAGCGTTGCGGATCCGCCGGCCGTCGCGCAGCTCGAAGTGGATGGCGCACTGGATGTCGTGGTCGATCGGATTGAAGCTGCGGTGCTCCCACACGTAGGTGAAGCCCGGGACCAGATCCCCGGCGATGCTGGTCGAGGTCGGTACGCGGGTGCGCTCGGTGAGCTTCTGCAGCGCTCCGGTGCCGCCGAACGCGTTCGCCACCAGCATGCCGCCGGGCTTGAGCGAACGCCGCACGCAGGTGAAGTACCGCACCAGTTCGGCGCGCTGCTTGAACACCCAGTAGGAGAAATTCAGCGCCACCACCACGTCGACCGCGGGACGCCGCACGCGACGCACGTCCCCGCACACCAGTGTCAGCCGCTCGGCCGAGCGGCGCAGTCGCGGCACTCGATGCATGCGCGCCCATGCCAGCGTGGCGGCATCGAGGTCCACGCCCCAGGCGCGATTCGCCGGACGCCGCAGCACCCACGCGCCCGCCAGCTGAGCGGTGCCGCAGAAATCCTCGCGCAGGTCCCGAAAGGTGCCGCGGTGGTGACGCCGATACACCCGCTCGAGAAAATCGAGGTCGTATTCGACCCCCTGCACGGCAGCCTCATAGAGGACATGGCGATCCGGACGCACGGAAATCCCTTTCGAACGTGGGCTTCGACCTGTGGCGACCGGATGCTATTGTCCGCCGCTCGCCAACCCTCCGAGGGTGGCGCATCCTCGCACGCTCCTTGATCCAATCCCAAATATTCGGAGGCATTTCCGCGATGATTTCGGTGCTGTCGTGCGTACTCGCCGTTTCGCTGTTCGCGAGTGGAACCCCCAACACCTCGACCTCGGCCAAGCCAGTCAAAGCGGCTGCGAAGAAGGTCGTCGATCTCAAGAAGGAAGCCGCCATGAAGGAAATCGACACCCAGTGCATGAACGCCAAGATCGATACCAAGAACCCGTCGTGGCGCACCTCGCTGCCGAAGCCGACGCCGGTCAAGTTCGACCCCGCGCGCCAGTACTTCATGCGCATGGTGACGAACAAGGGAACAGTGTTGATCCAGTTCATGCCGGACGTCGCTCCGATGCACGTCACGAACTTCATGTACCTGACGCAGCTGGGGTTCTTCGACGGCCTCAAGTTCCATCGCGTGATCCCGGGCTTCATGGCGCAGGGCGGCGATCCGCTCGGCAGCGGCATGGGCGGCCCCGGCTACCAGTTCGACGGCGAGTTCAGCCCCGGCGCCAAGCACGATCGCGGCGGCCTGCTCTCGATGGCGAACGCCGGCCCCGGCACCGACGGCAGCCAGTTCTTCCTGACCTTCGTCGCGACTCCGTGGCTCGACGGCAGGCACTCGATCTTCGGCTCGGTCGTCGAAGGCATGGACGTCCTGAAGGCGCTCGAAGCGGTCGGCTCGTCGAGCGGCAAGACCAGTGAAGTCGTGATGCTCGAGAAGGCCACGATCGAAGTGAAGTAACCGATCCACTCGCCCGGGCGGCCGCGATGTCGCGGCCGCCGCCGCGCCTCCGCGCGAACTCTCCCCTTCGCTTTGGAATCCCGACATGCGCGAGCCACTCGTTGAGTTGAAGACCCGGCTTCAGGAAATCTTCGACCTCCGCATGACGGGGTCGGTGTTGAGCTGGGATCAGTCCACCTACATGCCGCCCGGCGGTGCCGCGGCGCGCGGACGACAGATGGCGACGGTCGGCGCGATCGCGCACCAGCGCCTCGTGGATCCCGCGATCGGGAAGCTGCTCGAAACCCTCGAGCCGTGGGCCGCGAAGCAGCCCTACGACTCGGACGACGCCGCGCTGATTCGCGTGACCCGGCGTGAGTACGACCAGGCGATCAAGGTGCCGGCGGAACTGATCTCGGAACTCAATCGCCACATCGCACACTCGTATCAGGAGTGGGCCGAGGCGCGGCCCGCGAACGACTTCGCGCGCGTTCGCCCGTTGCTCGAGAAGACGCTCGAGCTGAGCCGCCGCTACGCCGACTGCTTCCCCGGCTACGAGAGCATCGCCGATCCGCTGATCGACTACTCGGACTACGGCATGAAGGCATCGAGCGTGCGCGCGGTGTTCGCCGAGTTGCGTGCACGGCTGGTGCCGCTGGCGCGCGCGATCGCGGAGCAGCCGCCGATCGACGAGTCGGTGCTGCATCGGCGCGTGCCGGCCGATCGGCAGATGGCGTTCGCGACCGCGATGGTGAAGCGCTTCGGCTACGACTACGAGCGCGGCCGCCAGGACATCACGCTCCATCCGTTCATGACCAAGTTCTCGCTCGGCGACGTGCGCATCACCGCGCGCGTCAACGAGGACGACTTCAGCGACGGCCTGTTCAGCATGCTCCACGAAGCCGGTCACGCCATGTACGAGCAGGGCATCCGCATGGACCTCGAAGGCACCCCGCTCGCGAACGGCACCTCGTCGGGCGTTCACGAGAGCCAGTCCCGACTGTGGGAGAACCTGGTCGGCCGCAGCCGCGGATTCTGGCAGTTCGCGTTCCCGCTGCTGCGCGATGCATTCGGCGACTCGATCTCCGGCGTGAGCGAAGAAGCGTTCTACCGTGCGATCAATCGCGTCAAGCGCAGCCTGGTCCGCACCGAGGCCGACGAGGTCACCTACAACCTGCACGTCATGATCCGTTTCGATCTCGAGCTCGACCTGCTCGAGGGACGGCTGGCGATCAAGGATCTTCCGGAAGCCTGGCATGCGCGCTATCAGCAGGACCTCGGGGTGCGGGCACCCGACGATCGCGACGGCATCCTGCAGGACGTTCACTGGTATGCCGGCCTGATCGGCGGCGCGTTCCAGGGCTACACGCTCGGCAACATCATGGGCGGGCAGTTCTACGCCGCGGCACTGAAGGCGCTTCCGACGATCCCCGACGACATCGCGCGCGGCGAGTTCGCGAACCTGCACGGCTGGATGCGCGACCACATCTACCAGCACGGCTCCAAGTTCACCGCGGATGAGCTGCTGATGCGCGTGACCGGCGGGCCGCTCAGCGTCGAGCCGTACATGACGTATCTGTGGGGCAAGTACGCGCCGCTCTACGGACTCGAATCGCGCGAGGCGGCCGGCGCGCGAAGCTGAGGCGCTCGTATCTCTTTGCGAGATGCGGACAGTCCGAACCGCACGGCCGTGGCATCCTCCGATCCAATGCGACACATCACCTCACTCGTGCGGCTCGCCGGCGGCCTGACGCTCGCCGGCGTCGCGCTGATCGCGGGCTGCTCGGCCTCGCCGGAGCGGGCCGGTCACGATGCGTCGGAACACTCGGACTCGACGCTCGCGGCCGCCGCGGACTCGATCGGGCCGGCGCTCGAGCGTGTGACCGCGGCCGAACTTCGCGCGCGAGCGCGAGCGGCCGGTGGTCGCGCGACCCTCGTCAACCTGTGGGCCACGTGGTGCGCTCCGTGCCGCGAGGAGTTCCCCGACATCGTGCGGCTCGCCGCAGCGCATCGCGATCGCGGCCTGCGCGTGTTGTTCGTGTCCGCCGACTTCGACGACCAGGCTCCGCAGGTGCGTGCGTTTCTCGCGCAGCATCATGCGCCTGAACCGTGGCTGCTCAAGACCGGCGACGATCAAGCATTCATCAACGGCATCGACGGACGTTGGAGTGGAGCGCTGCCCGCCACTCTGGTGCTCGATGCGCAAGGAAACGTCACCGCGTTCTGGGAAGGTCGCGCGGACTACGCGCGATTCGAACAGGCGGTGCTGCCATTGCTCGCTTCCTCACCCGCAATCCCCGGAGGCACTCCATGAAGTCTCTGATTCGTCTGGCGGCTGTGGCCGCGCTCGCCACGCTCACGTTGACGACCCTGGCATCCGATTCGAGCGCGCTCGCGATCGGCGAGGTCGCCCCGCAGACCGACGTCGCACTGCAGAACGTCGACGGCAAGTCGCTGACCCTCGCAAACGTCGCCGGCAAGAAGGGCACGCTGGTGGTGTTCACCTGCAACGCATGTCCGTTCGCCAAGGCGTGGGAGTCGCGGGTCGCCAAGCTCGGCAATCAGGCGCTCGGCCAGGGCATCGGAGTGATCGCGATCAACTCGAACGACCCGTCCGTGAACGCCGAGGACAGCTACGCGCAGATGCAGTCCCGCGCGAAGACGCTCGGACTCAAGTTTCCGTACGTGGTGGACGCCCACTCGAACCTCGCACGGGCGTTCGGTGCGACGCGCACGCCTGAAGTGTTCCTGTTCGATGCCGCGGGCAAGCTCGTCTATCACGGCGCGATCGACGACAACTCGCGTGACGCCAAGGCCGTGAAGGAACCCTATCTGCGCAATGCGGTGGCCGCGGTGGCTTCGAACAAGGCCGTGACGCTGGCCGAGACCAAGTCGATCGGTTGCAGCATCAAGTTCCACGAGAAGAGCTCGGACTAGTCACATCGCGGGGTCGGCGTGAGGGCTCAGCCCTCACGCCCCCGCGGCAGGACCGCGTGCCGCATGCCAGAACTTCCGGACGTCGTCGTCTACGTCGAGCACCTGCAGCGGCGATTGATCGGCGCGCGGCTCGAGCGGGTACGGGTGCGCAGCCTGAACCTGTTGCGCACCGCCGATCCTCCGCTCGAAGCGTGTGACGGCCGCGCGGTCACGGGTGTGACGCGGCTCGGCAAGCGAATCGTGCTCGCACTCGAGCGCGAGTGGTTCCTCGCGATCCATCTCATGATCTCGGGGCGCTTCCGCTGGCGTGACGCCGCGGCGACGCCGGTCGCGATTCCCGGCAAGGTGGGGCTCGCCGCATTCGACTTCGATCGCGGCACCTTGCTCCTGACCGAGGCTTCGAGCCATCAGCGCGCCGCGCTGCACGTGCTCGCCGGAACCCCGGAACTTCGCGCGCTCGACCCGGGCGGCCTCGAGCCGCTCGAGGCGAGCCGTGAAGAGTTCGCGCTGCGGCTCAGACTCGAGGACCACACGCTCAAGCGCGCGCTCACCGATCCGCGTCTGTTCAGCGGGATCGGCAACTCGTATTCGGACGAGATCCTGCACCGCGCGCGGCTCTCGCCGTTGCGCCGCACCGCGCGACTGGACGACGCAACGATCGAGACGCTATGGAACGCAACCCGCGAGGTGCTGACCGAGTGGACCGAGCGGCTGCGATCGCAGAGCGGCGATCGGTTCCCCGAGAAGGTCACCGCGTTTCGCCCCGAGATGGCGGTGCACGGCCGTTTCAAGCTGCCGTGTCCGGTGTGCGGGGCGCCGGTGCAGCGCATCGTCTACGCCGAACACGAGACGAACTATTGCGCGCGCTGCCAGACCGGAGGGCGTCTGCTCGCGGATCGCGCGCTGTCGCGACTGCTCAAACGCGACTGGCCCAGGTCGCTCGAGGAACTCGAAGAGTCGCGACGACCCGACTAGGGCGCGATCGCCTCGGGAATCGCAGCACCCGGTCCCGCGTCCATGCGTTTCTTGACCGCGCCCATGAACGGCAGGCACGCCAGACACACGAGTCCGATCACGCAATCGGCGGCGAGCGTCTTCGGATACCCGAATCGCTCGACCGCCCAGCCCTGCCACTGCGCGCTGAACGAGATTGCGAGATTCATGAGCGCCATGTAGGCGGTGAACTGAGTCGCCGCCACTCGAGGCGTGGTGACGTCCATGAACAGCGCCGTGCGGATGCCGTAGTAAAGACCCTGGAACACGTTGTAGATCAGCACTGTCGCCCAGAAGGTTCCGACCAGCACCGCACTCGGGACCGCGCGATTCGCGGCATCGAGCGGCACCGGCATGATCCAGTGCTGTTGATGCATCACGTAGGCGAGATAGAGGGTCGGCAGCACCGTCGCGGCCATCGTCCACGCGAGCGTGATGCGGCGGCCGAAGCGATCCGAGAGCCACCCGCCGGCGACGCAGAACACCGCCGAGATCACGGTCGACCACAGATTGATGAAGCCCACCTGCGTGTCGTTCAAGCCCAGCTCGACCGCGAGATTCGATTGCAGCGCGAGACCGAGCGCATAGGCGCCGCCCGGCAGCAGCGCGAACAGCAGTCCCACGAACGCACCCCGGCTGCCGATGAAGGCGCTGAAGGCGTCCTTGGCGAACTGTCCGATCTCGGTGCCGATCGCGACGAGCTTGCTGCCGATCACCGCCGGGCGCGGCGGACCTGGTGGCTCGCGCAACGGCAGCACCACGAACACCGTGACCAGGAGGATGGTGGCGGCGACCACGAAGAAGGTCGGCGGGAAGCCCAGATGCGGCACCAGGAACAGCACGCCGGCACCGCCGACCGCCTGGCCGATATAGGCGCCGCCGAACATGAAGCCGTTCGCGGCACCACGCTCCGCCTCGGGCAGGACGTTGACCGCGAGTGCGTCGATCGCGACGTCCATGGTGGCCGCGAACAGGTTGTGGATGAAGATGAGCACCGTGAAGAACTGCAGGTTCTTCACGTAGTCGACCGGGAACGCGATCAGCAGCGTCGCCACCATCAGCAACTGCATGATGAGGATCCAGCCGCGTCGGCGCCCGAGCCGATCCGAGGCGATCACGTCGACGAACGGCCCGGTCGCCCACTTGAATGCCCACGGCAGGTAGAGCGAGGCGACGAACGCCCCGATCTCGGCCGGGCCGAGGCCCTGGCGGCGCATCTGAGTGGCGATCGCGGTGGCCGTGAAACCGAGGGGAATGCCCTCGGTCATGTAGAGGAAGAAGAATGCGGCCATGCGACCCGGCCGAGTCGCGAGCAGATCGGGAAAGCGCATGGCGGGTCACACTGCGTGCGCCGGCGGGCAGCCGTCAAGCACGGAATGACGCGCGAGGGGCGCTCGATTCCCGAATGACGACGAGCGGAGCCTGCGCTAAGGTCTCCGGCCTCTACGTTCCCACCCTCGGAGGCCGAATGGACGCCCACGCCGACGACGCCACTGGCGCGCCGCATCGCGAACTCACCTTTCGCTCGATCACCGTGGCCCTGGTGGTCGCGGCCCTGATTGCCGGCTCGTATCCCTACGTCGTGCTCAAGCTCGGCTATGGCCCGAACATCTCGGTGGTGAGCGCGTTCTTCGGCTACATCGCGCTGTCGGTGATCGGTCTGGTCGTCGGCGGGCGCGGAACGCGGTGGGAGAACAACATGGTGCAGACCGCGGGCACCACCGCCGGGCAGGCGGGATTCATGTGCGTGGTGCTGGCCGCCATCGACATGCTGAATCAGAAGCCCGAGCTGGGCTTCTCGCTCCATCTGACCGTGCTGCAGACCTTCCTGTGGCTGAGCCTCGCCGGAATCGTCGGCGTGCTGCTCGCCGTGCCGCTGCGCCGGCACTTCATCGACGAGGAAAACCTCACCTTCGCCGACGGCACCGCGGCCGGCGAGACGCTGCTGGTGCTGGATCAGGGCCCGAAGGAAGCGGGTCCACGCGTCACCGCACTCGGCATCGGCATCGGGCTCTCCGCACTGGCCGCGTGGCTGAGAGACGGCGTCAAAAAGCTGCCGGACCACATCAGCTTCGGTCCCAGCGGCGAGGCGCTACGCATGGGCTCCGAAGTGAGTCTCCTGAGCTTCGGCTCCGGCATGCTGGTGGGACCGCGCATCGCGCTCTCGATGGGACTCGGCATGCTGTTGTCGTGGGTGATCGCCCCGCCGATGCTGGTCTCCCGCGGCATCGTGGCCGAGCAGACCTTTCCGCTGGTGCTGCGCTGGGTGATGTGGCCGGCGACCGGATTGCTCGTCGCCGGCGGGATCACGGCACTGCTGCTCAAGTGGAAGCTGGTCGCGAAAACGTTCGTGAACCTGCGCACCGCCCAGGTCGGGAGCACCGACTTTCCGCTCAAGTGGGTGGTGACGGGCGTCATCGTGGCGAGCCTCGCGCTGTTCCTCGTGCAATGGATCAGCCTCGGCTTCCCGCTGTGGCTGTCGCTGGTCTCGCTGGTGCTCTCGATGATCCTGATGCTGGTGGGTACGCGCGTACTCGGCGAAACCAACTGGGCCCCGATCAGCGCGATGGCGAACCTCATGCAGGCGGTATTCGCCGTACTCGCGCCCGGCAACATGGCCATCAACATGATCGGCTCCGGGATGTCCGGCACCATCGCCGCCAACGGCGAGCACCTGATGCAGGACTACAAAGCCGGCAAGATCGTCGGCTCATCGAACCGCAATCTCACGATCATGCAGCTCCTCGCGGTGCCGGTCGGAGCGATCGCGGTCTCGCTGGTCTACCCGGCGCTCAAGGCCAAGTACGGCGTCGGCGGCGAGGGCCTGTCGTCTCCGATCAGCGTCAAGTGGGCGGGCTTCGCCGAGCTGCTCAATCAGGGCTTCTCGGCGCTTCCGGCCGGCTGCTTCCAGGCGCTGCTCGTTGCCGTCGTCGTCGGTGCGATCATCACGGTCTTCGAGCCGAAGCATCGCCGCTTCCTGCCGTCGCCGACCGGCGTCGGCATCGGCATGCTGGTGCCGGGCCTCGCGGTGATGCCCATGGTGCTCGGCGGAATCGCACAGTGGGCGTGGAAGAAGTCGCATCCCAGCAGCGAGGACGCGTTCAACCTGCCGCTGTCCTCGGGCTTCATCGCCGGCGAGGCGTTGCTGGTGCTGGTGTTCGCGATCATCGCGATGACGAGGGGCTGAGTTCCCGACTCTCGCCGTGACGAACGAAACGCCGCGTGGCTCGCGCCGCGCGGCGTTCGTGCTTCGTTCCGCTCCGCTCTACCGGTAGAGCGACTTGAGCTGCCCCCACGTCGAGTTCTGCGTCGGCGTCGGATTGTTGTTGTCGACGCTCAGGCCGCGCAGCGGCTCGTTGCAGGCGATCCAGCCGATGAACGTCGCCGCGCCGGTCGCCAGATTGAGGGTGTAGAAGCCGCTGTTCAGGTCACCGGCACGTGGAAGGCCGCGTAGGCGGTGGTCGTGGCGCCCGAGATGTCGAAGCCGTTCAGGGTGTCAACGTTCGCGCCCAGCGAGCCCACGGTGTTGAGCGTGCCGTTGTTCGGCGGCAGCTGCGTGACCAGCACATCGAGGCTGGCGTCCACGTCGTAGAGCGTCGTCGTGGTCGCACCCGCGAAGCTGTTGGTGTAGGCGGCGCCGGTGGCCTGCGGATTCGAGCCCGCGTTCACGTCGGAGCCGGCGAAGGCGAGACTCAGATCCGTCGCCACGACGGTTCCGAGATCCGGGTGCAGGCGCAGGTTCTGCTCGTTGTCGGTGATCAGGCGGATGCGATCGACGGTCGGATTGAAGTCGAGACCGACCTCGGTGCCGTTGATCGCGATGCCGCCCGGGCCGACCGCGACCGCAGCTCCGGTGCTCGGATTGCTGATCAGGTACAGCTGCCCGAAGTTGGTGATGGCGTAGAGACGGCTCAGCGGCGCCGCCGCCCGGAAGTCGATCGCCAGTGCGACCTCGCCGGCTGCCATGCCGGTGATCGGGCGCGACGAAAACGTGGCCGGGCTGCTGCTCATGAAGTTGATGAGGTTGTTGCTCGAGGTCAGGACCCAGATCTGCTCCTGGGCCGGGGCACCCCGGGAGCCACCACGTCGGGGCTACGGAGCGAATCCGGGACCGGATTTGATCGGGAAGGCGCTTGGCCGCGAGCAGCGCGGTCCGTAGCATTGTGGGGTGACTGCTCGCGTGGCCCTCCCGCTCTCTCTCGCCATCGCGCTGCTGGTCGCCGGAGCCATGCCGACCGGCGCCCATGCGGCCGCGGACGCGAGGCCTGCCCCTGCCGGGCGTGGGCTCGAATCAGTCGCACGCCATACCGACTCGCTTTACGAAGCCGGCGCTCATGAGCAGGTGCTGACGCTGCTCGCCCCCCACCTGCGCAGCGCCCGCGCGGGGCGCGACTCGATCGCCGTGCTGTGGTTGCTGCGGCGCGAGGGCCAGCTTCGCATTCGCCGCGGTGACGTGACGCTCGGAGCCGCCGCCATCGACGAAGCGGTGCAGCTCGCGGAACGACTTCGCGACACGCTCACGCTGGTGAATGCGCTGCGCTGGAAAGATTTCGCGCTCCAGCAGCAGGGTCGCATCAGCCAGGCCCGTCCGGTGGCCGAGCGCATGCAGCGTCTGGCCCGCAGCATCGGCGATCGAGTCCACGACGCACGCGCACACATTTCGTTCGGCTGGTACGCGGTGATCGACGGCGACTTCCGGCGGGCCCGCGACGAATATGCGCGCGCCGCCGATTCGCTGGCGGCGCTCGATGAGCCGAATGGCGAGATCCTCGCGCGCCTCGGACTCGGACGTTCCGAATTCGGCCTCGGCAACTATCGAGCCGCGCGGAGCTCGAACCTGCGCGCGCTCGAGCTGAGCCGCATCCATGTGCAGTCGGCCTATATCGCCCACGCGCTCGGCAACCTTGCGATGATCGAGACCACCGGCGGCGATCTGTCGCTCGCCGCTGAATACCAGCGTGCCTCGTACGAAACCTATCGACGGCTCGGACTGTTCTCGCAGGCGGCGTACCCGGGTGCCGATCTCGCCTCTTCGCTCGCCACGCTGGGCCGATCGAACGAAGCGCTCGCGCTGCTCGACACGTTGCTGACCGCATGCCGCGACAACGGGCTTCGGCCGCAGATTCCGATGGTGCTGAGCCAGATCGGCCGGGTGCGAGCCGAGCAGGGGCGACTGCGCGAGGCCGCGACCGCATTCAGCGCCGCGATGGACGAGCCGTCGGCGCAGATCGACGTGCGCGCGATCGCGGTCACGCGACTGGGGATGACGTTCCTCGCCATGAACCAGCCCGACAGCGCGCGTGCACTGATCGCACGCCATCTCAACTCGTTCGAAGGCAAGATCGGGATCGCGTTTCTCGCGTGGCAGCATCTGGTGCTCGCCGAGGCCGAGTACCGTCTCGGTCACGCAGCCGCGTGTCGACGCTGGTCCGAACGGGCACTCACCGGGGGCCGCACGATCGCCGAGGGCTTCGTCATCGCGAATGCCCTCACGATGCTGGCCCGCGTCGAACGCGATCGCGGCCACACGGTGGCGGCACTGGCGTTGCTCGATTCCGCGGTCACGTCGTGGGAGTCGGGGCGCAGCCGCAGTTCGGCCGCCGAGTGGCGGGAGACCCTGGCGATCGAATCGCGCACGCTGGCGAGCGAGTGGCTCGCGCTGACCATCGTGGGCGAGTCAGGCAGCGCGGCCCGTCGGACGGAGCTCGCCTTCGACCGCCTGCAGCGATTCAAGGCCCGCACGCTGATCGAACGCACCTTCGGCCCGCGTCCGAGCCGCCGCGCGGACCGCGCGGGGCTCCAGCCGGTCAAGCTCGCGACGCTGCAGCTCGAAACCCTGGCGCCCGGTGAGCTGCTGCTGGACTTCTTCATCGCCGCGGATCATGCGTGGCTGTTCGCGGTGACGCGAGACTCCTGCCGGCTGGTCACGTTGCCGCCGCGCGGGCTGTGGCGTCAGCTCGCACTGGCGCGCGACGTCATTTCACAGCCTGCGGGCGAGGTGCGACTCGATTCCCTCGCGACCCGTCGGGTGCTCGCGACACTCGGCGCCCGGCTGCTCGATCCGGTGCGCGATCTGCTCGCGACCCAGTCGCGGGTATTCGTGATCGGGGACGATGCGCTGCATCTGGTTCCGGTCGGAGCCTTGATGGTCGATCTCGGGACCGGCCCGGAGCCGCTGCTCGCCCAGCGCGAAGTGAGCGTCCTGCCGGCCGCCTCGCTGCTCGCCGATCTGCGGCGCATCGCGCGCGGTCGCACGCAGGTGCGGCAACGCGGCGTGGTGGCACTCGGCGCTCGCGACTCTTCACTTCGGCTCGCGGGCGCGCGCTCCGAGCTGGCGTGGATCGGCGCCCACCTCAATCAGGCACGCGTACTCGGACGAGGCGGGGTGGTCGCCGATCTGGCGGGTACCGCGATCGTTCACTTCGCGGGTCACACGCAGCCGGACGATCTGCGCCCCTGGCAAACGCGGCTGCCGGGACTGCGCGGAGCCGACGGCGAGATGCTGACCGCCGGTGAGATCGCGAAGCTCTCGCTCGATGCCGATCTCGTGGTGCTCGCGAGCTGCGCCTCGGTCGGCAATCGAGTGCGCTCCGGGGAAGGTGTCGCAGGCCTCGCGAGTGCGTTCCTGGCGGCCGGCTCGCCGGCGGTGGTCGCGAGCCTGTGGCCAGTCGACGATCAGGCCACCTCCCGCATCGTGCGGCGCTTTTACGAACGGCTGACGCTGGGCGACGATGCCGGTCGGGCGCTCGCCCGGGCGCAGCGCTCGGTGCGGGCCGATCCGCGCACCGTCCACCCGTTCTACTGGTCCGGATTCGTGCTGCTGGGCGACGCGGCACTCGGGGTTCCGGTCCGAATGCATCCCCTTCTGCCGAACCGGGTTGCGGCTTATGCTGGCGGGGTGTCGGCGCTCCTCTCGCTGCTCCTCGCCTGGACCTCGAGGGACCGCCGGCGCCTTTCCGGGATCCCGGTGTGATTTCCGGCCCCACGGGGGCTCTCACTGCATGACGGGTTCTGCGACCCGCGAGCGAGATGACGAAACACTGCTGCGGATCGCGGCTCGCGATCCGGACAGTGTCGGCAGCCGTGAGGCGGCTTCCGAGTTGTTGCGTCGCTACCATCGCCAGGTCTACTTGTGGTGTTTCCGCTACGTACGGGATCCGGACCGCGCCATGGATCTGACGCAGGACGTGCTGCTGCGCGCGTATCGCGCGATGTCGTCGTTCGAGGGTCGGTCGCGGTTCTCGTCATGGCTGTTCGTGATTGCGCGGAATTGTTGTCTCAAGGCGGTCTCGGCACCGGCGTTGCTCGTGGATGAGGACGCCGACCCCGACGCCGCCGAGCATCCGGCGGCAGCGCCCGATGCAGCCTACGAGCGAGCCGAGGACGAAGAACGGTTGCGGCAGCTCATGATGGACAAGCTCGACGAGGCCGAGCGGCGCGCGCTGTGGTTGCGATGCATCGAGCGGCTCTCGGTCGAATCGATCACGAAGGTGATGGGGCTCGAGAACGCCACCGGCGCGCGAGCCCTGTTGCAGCGGGCGCGGCGGCGATTGCGGGCGGCGCTCGAGGAATCAGGGAGGGCGGTGTCATGAAGTCGAAGGACTGCTTCGAGCCCGAGGCGCTGGCCGAGGTCTTCGCCCTTTCGGAGTCGGACCCGCGCCGCCGGCATGCGCGAGACTGTCCACGCTGCTCCTCGCTTCTCGAGAGCTACCGGTTGTTCCTCTCGCCGGGCTCCGAGCTGCAGTCCGATCACGTCGCGCGTGCCGCCGCCCGACTCGACGAGGTCGTCGCTTCGATGACCGGGATTGCGGGCTCCTCCGCGCGTCCGATCGCCGACGCGACCTCCGGAAAACGAAGCGCGAACGCGACCGGACTCTCGTGGCTCGAGCGGCTGCTGCATCCCTCGCTGCGGCCGGCGCTCGCGTTCGCGGTTCTCGCACTCGTGCTCGGCGGGGTCGCGGTGTGGCCTCGCCTCGCCATGACACCGGCACCCCGTGGCGGCGAGCCGGTGCTGCGCGGCGAGCGCGCGATCGCCGAATTCGCGCTCGGTCGTGCCGAACTGGGAGTCGGCGGGCTCGACCTCGAGTGGGCCGGCGTCTCTGATGCCGAAGGCTACGTGGTGCGGATCTTCACCCCCGAGCTGCAGGAGATCGGAACGCTCGGCCCACTGTCGACGACTTCGTTCCACTCGGCACTCGCCAATCTGCCGTTCACGCTTCCTGCAGGCGAGACGATCGTGGTGCAGGTGGCCGCGGTCCGCTCCGGCGACACGCTCGGGACCTCGCGCGCCCGGGTCCTGATCGCGCCCTGACGTCGCAACCGACTCGCTCGCGAGATGCGCAAGTGCCCCGCCGACTCGGTCGACGGGGCGTTGCGCTCGAAATCCTCGAGCTACCGGGCGGCGTTCACCACAGCAGCGTCACGCGCGTGGTCGCGACTCGCGATTCGGCCTCGAGCCTCACGAAGTAGAGCCCCGCAGCGAGCGGTACGTGGTGATCGTTTCGTCCATCCCAGCGCGCCACATGCTCGCCCGCGGCATGGGGCCCGCTCTCGAGTGTCCGCACCAGTCGACCCTGTGCATCGAACACGCGCACTCGCGCCTCGCCCGGCCGGGCAAGCCCGAAGCGCAGCGTCACCCCGAGGTTCGCGCGCGCTGGATTCGGAACCGGCGCGCCCAGGAAGAACACCGCCGGACCCGCAGGCGGCGCGTCGACGATGCCGGTCGGCGCAACGGTCGCGATCGGCGATTCGTTGCCGTGCAGATCGACCGCGGTGAGCTTGTAGACGTACGGCCCGCCCGCAGCGTCGGTGTAGCCGGTGTCCGACACCGCCTGGACCAGATTGCCGGGGCCGGGAGTGAACGTCAGCGTGCCGCCGCGATAGAGCCGGTAGCCCGCGAAGTCGGGTGCCACGACCGGCGCCCAGTGCAGCTGCGTGGTGCCCGCGGCGTACTGAGCCGCGAACGAGCCCGGAGCACCCGGCGGCAGATTGTCGACCGAGTAGCCGCTGTCGGGAGCTGACTGGTAGTACCAGTAGTCGCCGTCCTCGTACGACTGCGCCTCGACCATGTACAGCGTGCGCGGATTCGAGCTCGGCAGCGAGTCCGAAGTGGTCTCGAGCACGGCTCCGTAGCTCGGAATGCCGCGACCATCCACCCAGTCCCACTGCTCCCAGTAATAGGTGACGCCGTTCATCTCCACCGTCTTTCGCAGCAGCCCGCGATCGGCGCCGCCCCGTTCCGCACGCTCGCCGGCCGCCAGCAGCCGAGCACCGCCCTTGAGCGCTGCGAGTGCCGCGGCGTTCGGGACCTGGCGCCAGATCGTGTAATCGACCTGGAAATTATCGTCGATCTGGAGGTCCAGCCGGCTGCGATCGAAACGCAGGTTGACGAAGCTGCCCTGATCATTCGGAACGTCGCGCACCGACACGATGCGCGGCGTGCAGTCACCCAGCGAACTGCTGGCATTGAGCTTCTGCGCGTAGGTCTTGAACACGCCATTGCGATTGTCGATGCTCACGGCGTAGGCGCCCTGCGCGCCGTCGCTCACGAGTGCGATGACGTACTGATCGAGCACCGCGCCGGTCACCAGCGCTTCGTCATTCCAGTAGCGGGTGCCGTTGGGCCCCACGCGCTGGGCGTAGGCGTCGTAGTTGAGCATGCTGCGGGAGTCGGCCCACGAGATGATCGCACCGCCGAGGCCGTCCGAGCTCACGCACACCGGGGCGATCTGGGCCCCGGTCGTGGTGGTGTGGAGCGGCACGCCGTTGGAAGTCCATGCCGTGAATCCTGCCGCGTTCACTCGCTGGGCATAGATGTCCTGCGAGTTGGTGGCCACCGCGCGCCAGTCGGTCCACGCGATGATCGCACCGCCCGAGCCGTCGGTGGCGATCGAAGGCGTGACCTGCGCATTGGTCGCGGTGCAGACCGCCGAGCCGTTGGCGACCCACAGCGTCGTCCCGTTCGGACCCACGCGCTGCGCATAGATGTCCGAGGTGCCGGAGCGCGCGTCATCCCAGGTGATGACCGCGCCGCCGACATAGTCGGAGACGATCATCGAAGACGTCTGATTGCCCGCGGCGTTGCACACCGACACGCCATCGGCCGTCCACTGCGGGATGCCGCTGGCGGGAACGCGCTGCGCGTAGATGTCGTAGTTGGCGCCGCGCAGGTCGTGCCAGCTGATGATCGCGCCATTGGCGCCGTCGGACGCCAGCCTCGGCGCCAGCTGCGACCCACCCGCCACACTCACCGCTCGTCCATTCGCGGTCCACAGCGAGGTGCCGGTCGGCCCCACGCGAAGCGCGTAGATGTCGTTGGTCCCGCCCGATCGAAGGTCCTGCCAGGTCAGAATCGCGCCACCCGCGTCGTCGCTGATGATGGCGAGCGCTTCCTGAATCCCGGCGGCGTTGCACACGTTGATGCCGCTGGCGGTCCACGCGGTCGTGCCGTTCGCGTTCACGCGCTGAGCGAACACGTCGTAGTGGCTGCCATTGCGAAAGTCCTGCCACGCGATGATGGCGCCACCGGCACCGTCGGAGGTGACGACCGGAAGGATCTGGGCATTGGTCGCGCTGCACACCGCGACGCCGTTCGCCGTCCACAGCGCGTCACCCCGCGCGTTGATGCGCTGCGCGTAGATGTCGTAATCGACGCCATTGCGCTGGTCCTGCCACACCACGATGACGCCGCCGGCGCCGTCCGCGATGGCGGTCGGATTGGCGTGGGTCGCCGTCGTGGTGGACAACCCAAAGCCGCCCACGTAGGCGTCGGGGAGCCACGCCGCCTGTGCGGGGCCGGCGGCGAGCGCGAACGCCAGTACGGTGAGAAGCGCGCTTCGAATGGAAACGTCATATCGCGAATGCATTCATAGCCTCCAGAGGGGTGTCCGCCGGCACCTGCCGGCTGCACTCTCGACTACGTCCGAGCCCCATGAGGCGAACAGGCCGACTCGCCGTTATTCTCGCCCGACACCCCTCGAGGCGACGCGCGATGCCGACTGAACCCGCCGCTCCCCAATTGCGACTCGTGAGCACCCCGGTCCACGGCCGGATGCTGGTCCGCGCGGCACGTGGCGGGCGCCCGCGCCCGGCGCTGATCGGATTCCACGGCTACGGACAGAGCGCGACTTCGTTCTTCGATTCGCTGGCGGCACTCGACCCCACCGGCACCTGGCTGGTGGCCGCGGTCCAGGCACTCCATCCGTTCTATGCACTGCGCACCGACGAAGTGGTCGCGAACTGGATGACGCGCGAGGATCGCGAGCATGCAATCGCCGACAACCTCACGTACGTCGACGCCGCGGGAGCCGAGTTACAGCGCGAGTTCGGCCCCTTCACCGCATGTGTGTTCGCCGGCTTCTCGCAGGGCGTCGCGATGGCCTACCGGGCCGCGTTCCGAGGGCGCCACGCATGCGATGGCCTGCTGGTGGCAGGCGGCGACCTGCCGCCTGAACTGAAGGACGCTCCGCTCGCACGACATCCGCGTATCGTGGCAGCGACCGGCACGCTGGACACTTACTATCCGCCCGCGGCGCTCGCGGCCGACGTCGAGTTCCTGCGCACGGGCGGTTGCGAGGTTCGAAGCCTCCCATTCGTGGGTGGTCACGAGTGGTCGAGCGAGGTCATCCAGGCCGGCCGCGAATTACTCGAGTCGATCGGCGCCGCGACGCGGGACTGATATCGTCGTCGCACGCTCGACGACCCGTCGCCGCTCCCACTCAACCCGGAGCTCCCCCTGGCCTCTCCACGCATTCGCCGCGCCACAGGATTCGTGATCGCCGCACTCGCGGCCCTCGCAGCGACGGTCGCCATCGGCGCGCGAATCACCGGCGAGCTGCGCACGCCGGTCGAACTGCCGCAGGTCGCCTATGCGACCTCGGAGCAGTGCGTGATGTGCCACCCGGGGCGCTACGAGACCTGGCATCGCACCTTCCACCGCACCATGACTCAGCCTGCACGCGCCACTGCGGTGGTCGGCGATTTCGAGAACGCGAGCCTCACCTATCAGGGCGTCACGTCGCGATTCACGCGCGACGGCGAGCGGTTCTTCGTCGAGACGTTGTCTCCCGCGAACACCATGGAACGCTACGAGATCGCCATGACGGTCGGCTCGCGTCGAATTCAGCAATACGTGACGCGAGTCGGCGACCGGCACGTCCGCCTGCCGGTCGCGTGGAACATCGAGGAACGCCGGTGGATCCATCTGAACGGCGGCTTCCTCGATCCCGACGCCACCGCGTTCAATGCCCATCGAACCGACTGGGACAGCAACTGCATCTTCTGCCACAACGTGAAGGCTCAGCCGAGACTGAACCGCGAGACCGATACCTTCGACGCTCGCGTCGCCGAACTGGGCATCGCGTGCGAGGCCTGCCACGGTCCAGCGGATCTGCACATTCGTCGCAACCGGGATCCGCTCCGGCGCTACCTGTTGTACCTCGGCGACCGCGACCCCACGATCCGATCGCCGCGCGAGCTGCCGCGCATGCAGCAGATCCAGATCTGCGGCCACTGCCACGGTCAGCGGTTGCCGAACCCGCGCGAGCGCATCGCCGAGTTCATGACGGTCGGCGATCCCTACACGGCCGGCGACGACCTGAGTCGTTTCACCACGCCGATCGACGCGCACACCGAACTCGCCGGCACCGATCTGAGCCAGCGATTCTGGAGCGACGGGACGCCGCGACTCACCGCCTACGAGTACCAGGGACTGCTGACGTCCGAGGGCCACGGCTCGAGCGACCTGACCTGCATGTCATGCCACGACATGCATGGCGGCGATCCGCGCGGCATGATCCAGCCGGCGATGCGCGGCAATGCCGGCTGCGTGCAGTGCCACGCCGAGATCGGTCGCAACGTGTCGAAGCACACCGGGCACGAGGCCGCGGGCTCGGGCAGCGAGTGCTACGCCTGCCACATGCCGCCCACCACTTACGGATTGCTGACCGTGCACCCGAGCCACCGCATCACCAGCCCGGCACCCGCGCGGGCGTGGAGAAACGAAATGCCGGAGGCCTGCACGTTGTGCCACACCGATCGGACCGCGATCTGGGCCGCGAGAGAGACCGCGCGACAGTTCGGTACACCGCCTCCCGACGACGAGCCGAGCGATCGCGCATTCGAGACTGCAGAGAGCATCCGCTCGTTGTTCGGCGGCGACGTGGTGCAGCGCGCGGTGGCGGCGAACGCACTCGCGCAGGCCCGCTCGTACACCTCGGACCCCACGCAGCGGCTGTGGGCTGTGCCCTTCCTGCTGCTGACCATGGAGGACCCCTACCCCGCGGTGCGGCACTTCGCCCATCGGGGGCTGCTCGAGTTGTGCGCACGTGCGGAGGTCGGCGAGTCGGCAATCGGGGCGGCTCCGAAGTCGCCGCCGTTCGACTATCTTGCCGAGCCGGCGGCTCGCACCGCGGCGCTTCAATCGTGGTGGTCGTGGTGGCAGGGGCTCGACAAACGACGGCTCTCGCACCCGGGTGCGGCGGTCCCGCTCGATGCCGAGTTCATGCCCAGGCGTGACGTCATCACGAGCCTGATCGCGCGGCAGAGCAACCATCTGGTTTCGATCGGAGAGTGAATCCCATGAGCGCCAGGAAGGAACCACGCGGCGAGTCCTCGACGAAGGAGCAACGGCCCGAAGGTGCGGCCGCGGAGCGGCTCGCCCTGCTTCATCGTCGCTTCGGCTGGACCTCGCTGTTCGCGTGGATGTGCCTGGGCCTGGTGCTCGAGCTCGCGCATGGCTTCAAGCTCGGCGGCTATCTGCTCGACCCGCTGCGTCGCGAGTTCCTGACGCTCGCACACTTTCACGGCGCGCTGCTCTCGGTGCTGAATCTCGTCTACGTGCGCTGGGCCGAGGCTCCGAGCCTCGGCGCAACGCAGCGGCTTCACGCCTCGCGCGCGTTGGTCGCCGGCACGGTGCTGATGCCGCTCGGCTTTCTGCTCGGCGGAATCCAGCACTACGAGGGCGATCCCGGACTCGGAATCTTCCTCGCCCCGATCGGAGCGCTGGCGCTGCTCTACTGCGTGCTGATCCAGCTGCGCGCGGCGTGGAAGCCGGAACGCTGAAGGCGGTCGCGCCCGGTGTTCGAGCCCCCTGGCCCGGCTCATTCGTCAAGTCGGCCGCGATGGCCTCGCAGCGGCGTAGTCGATGCGGAACCGAGCCGCCGATCCGCCGCCTTCGGAAGGACCGCGCCGGCATCCGTGCTGGCGAGTCAGCGCCGGGCTTTCGCCGTCCGACGTGCAGAGGCCGGTCGCGCTGCTTTACTCGCGCGGAGCGCACGCTGCTTCTGTGCCTCGGCTCGGATGATCACCGAGCCCTTCGCGCTCGCATCGAGACGCAGCTGCGCGAGCTTCAATGCGGCCGCCATCAACACTTCGATCTCCGCGCGGTCGAAGTCCGCGACCGTGTTCAGCACGACATGACGCACCGTCGTGCCGCGGCCTTGCAGCAGCTTGTTCGGATCCGACTTCGACAATCGAGCGCCCTGCCCGAAGGACAGCTTCACCTCGCGCGGGTATAGCGCGATCGCGCACAGCCCCTCGTAGCCGTTCTCAGTCGGTGAATACGAGATCACGAGCGCGTTCTGGCTTTCGTACACGTACACGATCTCGAACAGACCGGGCAGTCGAGCACGCAGCTTCGCGCGCAATGCTTTTCCGAGCTTGGCCATCGCCGGCTCGTACTTCGCGAAGTAGCTTGCAAGCTGAGTTTCGGCGTTCGTCACGCGCAGAACTCTTCTTCGCCGAACATGCTCCGCAGCGTACCTGTCGAGCCTGCCCCTGTCGACGCAGCCTGCTTCCCTGGCTCGGACGACGGCGGAGACGTCCACGCGAGGTTCGCGTCGCTCCTCGCGAAGACCTCCGTTACGTTCGTGAATGATCCGGGCTAGGGCTTCTCGCCCAGTCGGCGCAGCATCATCGCTGCGACCTGGGCACGGGGGTTGATCTCGAGCGTCTTTTTGAGGCACTCGACCGCGCGAGCGCGATTTCCATTCGCCGCCGCAGCCTCGCCAAGCAGCCGCCACGAGATCGAAGAGCGCGGGTCGAGCGCCACCATGACCTCACCCAGCACCGCGGCATCGCGCCACTCTCCGGCCTCGATGAGGTCCGCGCAGTAACCGGCGAGATCGCCGTGTGGATCGGTCTCCCACGGGCTCGGATGAGCGGCTCTCCAGGCTTCGAAAGTCGCCTGAGCCGCCTCGGTTCCAGAGCGCTTCGCCGAGGCCAGCACCCGCGGCGAAAGCGCACCCTCCCGCAGCGCCTCGAGCGCCGAATCGAGTGCGCGATCCTTGGCTTCGCGCCAGTCGGCGAACGTGGACGGCACCGCGTGCTCGGGTGCGATCCACGCGCGATCATCGTTCGGGAACCGCGACGTCCAGGGCACGGTCGAGACCTGCAGCATCATTCCAAAGTTCGGTGTGTCCCGTTCCGGCGCATCGCCGTAGTGATTGACGCGGCCGCCGGTCGGCTCCCCGATGAAGAGCGCACGCGTACGCTCGTCGAGGAACACCGCGGCGTTCATCGCCGCCGAGAATGTGCCGCGATCGATGAGCGCGAACAGGGCACCCTGCCGGTCGAGCCACGGCCGCGCGATGATGCCGCGGATCAGCGGATCGAGGATCGTGTTGTTGCCGCCGTGATCGTGCCGCAGATCCACGATCAGCGCGGACGGCTTGAGGCTGTCGAGCACGGCGAACAGGCGTCGATAGAGTTCGAAGTAGGCGAGATCACCCGAAATGGGCTCGATACGACGCAGTCGCAGATACACGGCGCGCGAATCCGGTAACACCTCGAACCACCACGCCGACTCGGGCCGCTGGTCGCAGCGCGGCAGTGCGTTCGCCGTCACCCGGCGCGCACTCGTCCAGGCGGCCGGAATCGGCGGCTCGGTCTCGAGAAACGCGAACGGAAAGCCCTCGGGCGGCGGCCCGCCGATGACAACGATGCGCTCGCGCTTTCCCGGCGCGCGCTCGATCTCGAGGGACACCCGATCGCGGTCGGGGACGACTCCGAGTGCTTGAAGCAGCGCCGGCATCATCAGGAACAGCGGAGCTCGATCGAGTTGCGTGTAGCGATTGTCGGCGCTGGTCGCCGAGGCGACTCGGGCGAGCGCGTCGTCGGTTGCGAGCTCTCCGATGCGGGTCACCTTGCTCCCGACCCACGCGGCATATTCGGGACCGGCGGCAGTCACATAGAGCCCGTCCTCGAACGGTCGCATCACGATCGGCAGCACGGTCGTGAAGCCGAGCGGCGGCAGGGTGCCGATCACCTGAGTGTGAGCGTCTCCGAGTGCCGCGACCATGCGCATGCACTCGACCGCGAGCCGTGCGTCGTCGCTGGTGGCGATGCGCGCCTCGATCGCCCGTGCCGAGGAGTCGAATGCCGCTTCGGAGCTGAATGCGAACGGTCGCGGGTGCTGGTGCCTCACCCGCTGAGTGATCGCACGCACTTCCTCGCGCCAGCGGCGGACCCGTGCGGTGTCCGCGAGTGCTGCAGCCGTGGCGGGAGTCGAGGAAACGACCCGCCGAGTATCGGTGTGGCCCTGAGCGAAGCCGCGACCGGGGCCCGCCGCGAGCCCGCTGAGCGCAAGCCCGGTGATCGCGAGCCACAGCAGCGATAACCTGCGAATCGGCGCGACACCGCGGCGTGGTGACGGGCTCAGGCGAGTAGCGACGATCATGGTGCCTCCGCGAAGTGAACGATCGATTGCCTCGCGGGGAGTCGAGGCCGGGCGCGCTGCGAGGTCGCGACGCCGAGCCGGTCGTTTACTCGGGATCGGCTGGCAGAGTTTCGCAATGGGACGAACGGCGATTCGGACGGCGCCCAGCGCACGTGCACGGGGATGATCCGGGATGGCCCCCCGGCACCCGGAGCGGTTAGCCGCGAGCCGCGTCGACGTTCAGGCGTGCGATCTCGCCCGCGAGGCGGAATCGCACTCGGAGCACGAGGAAGAGAGCGACCGCGAACAGCCCGGCCACAAAACCCCACCACAGCCCGACCACCCCGCCACCGAGCCCGAAGCCGAGCCACAGACTGACCGGAATGCCGATCAGCCAGAAGCCGAGCACGTTCGAGATCAACGCCGCGCGCGTGTCGCCCGCACCGCGCAGCACACCGGACGCAACGACCTGGAGGCCGTCGAAGATCTGGAACACCCCCGCGATCGGAATCAGCGTCGAGGCCAGCGCCACGATGCCCGGCACCGAGGTATAGAGCGCCGCAAAGTGCCCCGGGATCGCCAGCAGCACGAGCGCGCACAGGGCCATGAAGCCGGCACCGCACAGCAGCGCACTCGCCGCGATGCGTCGCGCGTGTCCGATGTCGCCCTCGCCGATCGCGTGACCGACCAGCACCGCCGCCGCGCTCCCGACGCCCATCGGCACCATGAAGGTGAGTGAGGAGAGATTGATCGCCACCTGGTGCCCGCCGATCGCCTCGGCGCCGAACCAGCCGGCGAAGATCGAGATCGCGGCAAAGGTCGTGAACTCGACCGTCGACTGGATCCCGATCGGCAGTCCGATCCGAAGCGTCTTGAGCAGCGGGCCGCGCGCCAGTGCTTCGGGATGCCACGGGCGCAGCATCGGACCGATGTGGCGCCACGACAGCGCGATCAGCATCAGCAGCATCACCCAGCGCCCGATCGTGCTGGAGAGAGCCGAGCCGATCGCACCCATCGCCGGGGCGCCCAGGTTGCCGAACACCAGCACCCAGTTGAGCGCGAGGTTCACGAGATTGCCGACCACGATCGTGACGACGATCGACCGCGTGTGCTTCATCGCCTGGAGGCTCTGGCGCAGCATCACGAACATCAGCAATGCCGACATGCTGGGCGCCGACATCCACACGAAGCCGGCCGCGCGCGGCACCACGTCAGCGGGCTGGCGCAGCGCCCGGAACACCGCTTCGGCCGGGAAGCACAGCAAGGTCATGACGATGCCGAGCAGCACCCCGAGCACCAGTCCACGCTGGATGCCGAGCGAAGCCGCCTCGTGGTCGCGCGCGCCCATCGCCTGCGAAACGATCGGGTCGAGCGCCCACAACGTTCCCATCGCGAATACCGCGAGCCCGAACACGTACAGGTGCCCGAGCGACGCCGCCGCAAGTTCACGCGCCGAGACGTGGCCGACCACGATGGTGTCGACCACGCCCATCAGCATGATGCCGACCTGCACGGTGACGATCGGCACCGCCAGGCGCAGCAACGAGCGGACATCCGCGGCAGTGGGTACGAAGTTCCGGAGCATGCCGGAGAAGTAACCGGAAACCGCGCAGGCGCCAAGTCGCGCGCGGACGTCCTGCCCTCCGGCTATCGAAGCAACATCAACTTTCGAGACTCCCGATGCCCGTCGGCTTCGAAGCGAGCGAAGTACACGCCCGCATTCATCGTGCGGCCCGACCGGTCGACTCCTGCCCAGCGAGCGAGGTGCGTCCCTCCCGGCACGAACGCGTCGACCAGCGTGGCGACGCGATGTCCGCCGGCATCGAACACCTCCAGCTTCACGCGCGAGCCGGCCGGCGGCACGTCGAAACGAATCGAGGTCGCGGAGGTGAACGGATTCGGCGAGCCGGCGTGCAGCCGCGCGCCACGCCCCGGCGGCTCGGCGACCGCGACCGGCACGAGACTCGGAATGCGAACGTAGTAGACGTCCTGGCCACCGCTGAAGGTGGCGGCCCAGGCGAGATCGGCGCCGTCGCTGTCCGAGACCATGTGGCAGTAGTCGCCGATTTTCGCCTGATTTGGAAAGCCGACCGTGCTGGTCCAGATCGGGCTCGCCTGCTCGTTCACCGACCAGCTCGAGCCGCCATCGGTCGAATACGAATAGTAGAGCGCGCTCTTGGTGCTGTCCGCCGAAGCGCGCGTGTCATTCCACACCGCGTCGATGCGGCCCTCCGGTGAGACCGACATGGACCCGAACCACTGGAATGCGCGATTGCCGCTCGGGTCGTCGTTGACCCGCAGCGGCACGCTCCAGGTCTGACCGCCGTCGGTGCTGCGAATGAAGTTCACGTCGAGCGGATCGTTCTCGGTCCGGACCGATCCGAGCACGTAGATCCAGCCGGCGCGCGGTCCGGTCGAACGGTCGACGGCGACCCACAGCTGGCCGAGCAGTCCGGCCGGATTGGGCCCACCGGTCTGCACGAAGCCACCGAGGTCGACGGGTACGGTCGTGAACGTGGGCGTCACGAGCGCGTTCTTCGCGTCGGTCGAGCGCGCGACGAAGATCAGTCCGCCAGGTCCTTCGGTGCCGACCACGTACAGCGTGCCGTCACTCGCAACGTCGAGCGTTCCCCACACCGGCGAATCGGGAATGATGCTCGGCGACTGGAACGTGTCGCCGTCATCGTTGGATCGATTGAAGGTGTTGGGTTCGTAGGAATTCGCGGCGGTGCTCCAGGCCTGATAGATGTGATCGTGGCCCAGTCCACCGGTGCGATCGATCGTCATCCACTGTTTGTCGCCGCCGAACGCGAACGTCGAGGCACCCCACGTCGCGCCGCCATCAGTCGACGGAAACAGCTGCGTGGTGATGATCGAGGTCGAGGTCAGGCTGTTGTAGAAGAAATTGCCGGCGCCGTCGGAGTGAAGCACCGGGTCGCTCCGAAACACACCGGGCTCGATCTTGCCGGCGGTCCAGGTGAGTCCGCCATTGGTGGTGAATCCGAAGCCGGCCTGACGAAAGTTCGAAGCCACGTTGTCGAACTGCCGCCACCCGATCGCCATGCGGTTGTGGTCGTTCGGATCGACCGCGATCGACGGCTCATTCGCCGCATCGCCGGGGATGTTCGCGCCGAGGCCGTTGACGTTGACCTGAATGTGCGTGAAGCGCCCGAAGCTGACGTTCGCGGCACTGCGAGCTCCCGGCGGAGCCTTGGCTGCCGGCAGCGGTGGATCGTCGGGGCGCTCGAGCGGTAGCCCGGCCGCGAAACCGGGTGCGGCCGTGAAGATCAGGCTGCCGACGATCGAGAATCCGAGGAGCGCGCGTTGCGCAACACGAAGCACGCTCAGCCCATCATGCGAAAGTCGGATCGGGGTCATGGTCTTCGTTCCTCCTGGGAGTCGCTCGCGGTCTTGCAGAGGGGCAAGCTTACGGCACGAATGCGGCTCCGACAGCCGGTTTTCCGCGAACGGGTGCCGGGGCGTGACAAGTGCGTCGGGCGCGAATGCCGCTCGACGAACATCGGCCCTGGCCACCGACTTTCGCCATTGCCTCGGGCGGTCGTCCGGCCGCATGCTTCGATCCGGCACACCCCTACTGCTGCGCCCCCGCTGCCCCGGGCGCCCCAACCACAACTCGCATCGAGGACCTCCCCCATGGGCCGCCGAAACGTCCGCTCCCTGCTGGTGCTGATCGCCACTTCGCTCGCATTGAATTCGATCGAGGCCCGGCCGGCCGTCGCTGTCGGCGGACTGCTCGACATGTACGTGACCGGCGACGTCTCGAACACGGTGCGCGTCTACACCGGCGCCACCGGCTCGTATCTCGGCATCCTCACGCCGACCACCCACAGCCCGCTCGGCATTCACTTCGGACCGCTCAATGGCCGGGTGCTGGTGGGCGGCTTCAACGGCATGTTCGAGTTCGACGCCGCGACCGGCGCCTTCATCAAGTCCTACGGACCCGTCGCGTGGCAGTGGGCCGGCGTCTACGCGCCGAACGGCAACGTGTTCGTGACCTCGACGCTGAGCGATCAGTTGATCGAGTACGACAGCGTGACCGGCGGATTCGTGCAGGTGAAGACCAACATCCCGGGCGGACCGGCCGACATGGCGTTCGGGCCGAACGGCAACCTGTACGTCTGCCAGTACGGCGGCAACGGCGTGGTCGAGGTGGATCCGACCAGCGGAGCGATCGTCAGCTCGTGGTCACTGCCGGGAATCGGCCGCGGGAACGACGTCGCGTTCCTGAACGGCGAGATCCTCGTGACCGCGCTCGGCACCAACCAGGTCTTCCGCTTCGACTCGACGCCCGCGCACAACTTCCTGGGCTCGTTCTCGGGTACGGGATGGGGCAACACGCACGGCATCGCGATCAGCCCGCACGATGGCCACATCTACGTGGTGGATGGCGTCAGCGCGCAGGTGCACAAGTTTGATCCGCTCACGTTCGTCGAGGTGAATGCGGCGGTGCTCACGCCGGCCCCCGGCGACAAGGTCGTCGACCTCGACTTCCGCCGCGACGAACGCCCGACGGTCTCGGTCTCGAGCTCGTGGGGACGCATCAAGGCGCTCTACCGCTGAAGCGCCGAGCGGACTCTCAGGCAGGCGCTCGCACGGCTTCACGCACCTTGTTGTAGCCGTCGAGCGCCGCGACCTTGTAGCACTCCGCGAGCGTCGGGTAGTTGAAGACTCCGGTCACGAAGTAATCGAGTGTGCCGTCGAGCGCCATCACGGCCTGCCCGACATGGACCAGCTCGGCCGCCTGGGTCCCCATGATCCAGACGCCCAGGATGCGCCGCGTGTCGAGATGGAAGATGAGCTTCAGCATGCCATCGAGATCGCCGACGATCTGGCCGCGGGCGATCTCTCGATAGCGCGCGACGCCGGTTTCGAACGGCACGCCGCGCGAGGTGAGGTCTGCCTCGGTCGCACCGACCCACGCGATCTCGGGAATCGCATAGATGCCGTACGGGAACAGCTCCGGCACGCTTCGCGCCTCCACCCCGAACGCGTGACAGGTCGCGAGACGCCCCTGCTCCATGCTGGTCGAAGCGAGCGCCGGCGAGCCGATCACGTCGCCGGCCGCGTAGATGTTCGGCGCCGAAGTGCGGTAGTGCGCGTCGACCGTGATGCGGCCACGCGCATCGGCTTCGATGCCCGCCGTTTCGAGACCGAGATTCGCGGTCGCGCCCTGACGCCCCGCCGAGATCAGCACCATGTCGGTCGAGATGCGCTTGCCGCTCTCGAGCTGGACCCAGGTCTGCGCGCCGCGTTCGATGCCGTGCACCTCTTCGCCGAGTCGCAACGTCACGCCGAGCACTCCCGACTGGTAGCGCAGTGCCGCCATGATCTCGGCGTCGACCATCTCGAGCAGCTCGGTGCGCTTGTCGATCACCGTGACATCGATACCCAGCGCGGCGAACATGGTGGCGTACTCGATGCCGATGATGCCTCCGCCGACCACGACCAGCCGCTGGGGGAGCGCCTTGAGCGACAGGATGTCGTCGCTCGTGAGCACGATCTGATGGTCCGCTTCCATGCCGCGCGGCACCGCGGGAGCGGTTCCCACCGCGATCACCACGAATTCCGTCCGGCAGGTTTCGATGCCGCCTGGTGTTTCGACCGCCACTTCGTTCGGCCCCGCGAGCCGTCCGAATCCCTCGAGCAGGTTGACGTGATTGCGCAGCAGCTGTGCGCGGATCACCTCGCGCTCGCGCTTGAGGATCAGGTCTGCGCGCCACAGCAGGTCGGCCGCCGTGACTTCGTTCTTGCCCCGATAGGAGTCGCCGTAGAGCCCGCGCTGCCGCAGACCCGACAGATCGAGCACGGCTTCGCGCAGTGTCTTGCTCGGGAGCGTGCCGGTATTGATGCACACGCCACCCAGCTCCATCTGCTTCTCGATCAGCGCGACGCGCTTGCCGAGCTTCGCGGCCTGAATCGCCGCGCGCTGGCCGGCGGGGCCGCTGCCGATCACGACGATGTCGAAGGGTTGCATGAGGACTCCGGTCATGGGGCGGGCGACGCGGCAGGATACTTCGAATGGCCGCGACTGCCGATGCTGCTTCGAGCGCGGTCGTCATCGAGCGAAAAAGCGGGATTGACCGGGCCGCCGCGTGCCTTCAATCTCTGTCGGCTGATTCCACCGCCGCCGACTGTCGACTCGGAGCCCTCATGCCACGTCACCCCGCCCTCTCCGTCCTGTTCGCCGCGGCCATCGCGGCGACGCTCCTGACCACTCCGACGCTGGCAGCCCGCGATCTGACTCCGCGGCCCGCCCGCCTGCACGTGGCGTGGCTCGACGGCCGCACGCTCGAACAGGCGATGGCCACCGGGGCCGAACTGCTCGATCGCTTCCCCGATGCCGTACTCGTTGCGAACGAAGCGTCGCTGGCGCGCCTGCGCGCGGCCGGCTTTCGCATCGACGGCCCGATCGCTCTGCCGGCCCACGGCATGATCACGCTGCTGCGGTCGGAAGGTCACGGGCAAGCCACGCTCGACGCCTCCCAGGTCGCGCGAGTCGGCGCGCAGGTGCTGTGGCGCGGCGGAGACGACTGGCTGATCGCTTCGGAGGGCACACTGCCCGAGAGCGAAGGCCTGCTTCCGCACCATCGAAAAGTGTTGCGCGAGCGCTCGCTTCGGAAGCGAACCGAGATCACCACCGTCGAGCGTTCGCCGGGTGGCCCGACGCTGAACGTCACCAGCTTCTCGCCGGTCGTCCAGCAGATGGTCGATCAGGTGTCGGGGCCGACGCTGATCCAGATGATCGGGCAGCTGGCCGGGAAGTTCTCGGTCAACGTCGGCGGAGTCCCGACCTCGTTCGTGACGCGCTCGACGCCGACCGCGCTGTGCGACAAGGCCGAGCAGTACGTGTTCGAACGCTTCCAGGCGATGGGCTACGCCGACGTCGCCTACGACCCGTTCACGTTCTCGTCGGTGAGTGCCCGCAACGTGGTTGCAACCAAGCCCGGCGACGAGACCCCGAACCGGGTGGTGATCCTGGGTGCTCATCTCGACTCGACCTCGCCGGTCGCGAGCACCAACGCACCCGGAGCGAACGACAACGCGAGCGGTACGGCGGGGCTGCTGATGATCGCGGAGATCCTCAAGAACTACTCGTTCAAGAACACCATCAAGTTCATCGCGTTCACCGGCGAAGAGCAGGGCCTGTTCGGCTCCGAGCACTACGCGGATGCCGCCGCCGCGCGCGGGGATTCGATCGTGGGCGTGGTGATCTTCGACATGATCGGGTGGCGAAATCTCAACCACAAGATCGACATCGAGGGCGAATCCGCCTGGCTGCCGCTCATGAACGTCATGAACGACGCGTGCGCGCAGTACACCACGCTGGCGGCCGACCTGGTGCTGTTCAGCTTCGGCTCGGACCACGTGCCGTTCCAGGACAACAACTTCCCGGCGTTCCTCGCGATCGAGGACGAATACGAAGACTTCCCGTGCTATCACCAGACCTGCGACACCACGGGCTGGAACCAGACCGCGATCCAGAGCGACGTGGTGCGCGCCGGACTCGCGACCATCGCGCACGTCGCGGTGCCACGCGTGTTCCTGTTCTCGCACACGCCGCTCGAGAACACCGCGAACACCACCGGCCCCTACGAAGTCGTGACGAGTCTGACCACCAGCGGAGCGCTGGTTCCGGACTCGCTGCTGCTCCACTGGTCGAATGGCGGGCCCGAGGTCGCGCAGGTCATGACCGCGATCTCGCCGCCGGGCAATTACCACGCGTTCATCCCCGGCCAGCCAAGCGGCACGACTGTGCGCTATTGGATGAGTGCGAGGGACGACGCGAATCGGCTCGCAGTCTCCCCCGACGGCGCGCCCGCGGTGGTGCATCAGTTCCTCGTCTCGTCACGCACCACGCTGCTCGCGGAGGGCTTCGAGACCGGAGCAACCGGCTGGACGAGCGGCGGCACCGGCAACGACTGGCAGGTTGCCGCACCCGCCGGGCTCGCGGAGGATCCGACTGCAGCGTTCGCGGGAGCCATGATCGCGGGCACCGACATCACCGGCCTCGGCGCCAATCTCGGCCGCTATGAACCGTTCACCAACAGCTGGTTCGAATCGCCCGCGGTCGATTGCTCGCAGGCGACCGACGTGCAGCTCTCTTTCATGCGAAAACTCGCGACCGACAAGTCCGACGGCGGCACCTGGGATGCGGCCCTGGTGTGGGTGAACGGCACGCTGGTGTGGTCGAACCCGGCCACGACTCCGCTGATCGATGCGAACTGGACTGCGCAGTCCTTCAACGTCGGCTCGATCGCCGACGGCAATCCGAGCGTGAAGGTGCGCTTCGGCATGCGGTCGAACGCCACCGTGCACTACGGCGGCTGGAACCTGGACGAGGTCAAGCTCACCGCCTACACGCCGCTGCTGACGGGCGTGGAAGACGCCGCGCCTTCGCGCGGTGTCGTGTTGCACACGAGCATGCCGAATCCGGCGCATGCGGGCGCAACACTGCGCTTCGAGCTGCCTTCACGCGCGACCGTCGGGCTCGCGATCTACGACGTGCGCGGTCGCCTGGTGCGCTCGCTGGTCCGCGGCGCGCGTGACGCCGGCGCTCACGAAGTGCGTTGGGATGGCCGCGATGGCGCCGGAGCGCTCGCGGCAACCGGGGTGTACTTCTACCGGCTCGAGACGCTCGGCCAGGTTCGGGCGCGCAGGTTGGTGTTGATTCAGTAGCGTGGAGCACGGAGCCAGGCGCAGGTCGCGCCCGGCTCCGTCCGACCCTACTTCCTGCGCTGCGTGAAGCTCAGGCTCACTCGAGCGACAACGCCCGAGTAGTTCTCGGTCTCGAGCGCCGAGTCGAAGTCCTCGGGGGTCTGTCCTCCCACGTCGTCGATTTCGATATCCGCCACGCGGTAACCGAACGCCAGCCCGCCGCTCAGCATGGGCGAGAACGAGTAGTTGCCGAGCCCCAGCATCGAGAATCCGATCCCTGAGCCCTCGACATCAAACGTGTTGGAGACATCCGACACCTCGCCCGACAGCGTGAGCTTGTCCACCGCGACGCCCAGTCCGAATCCGATCCGGCCGTGCGGCTCGAACAGCTATCCGACCGAGGCGCCCAGGGCGTTGGCCGCCAGCTCGACATCGAGGTCGTCGCTGCTCTTCTTGGGCGTCAGCTTCTCGAAGTGCGCGCCGATCATCCATTGATCATTGACCAGCAGGTGCGGTCCGACCCCGAACGACATTCCGCTCGTGATGTTGTCGTCCTTGTCGGTGGCACTGCCGTTCGAGAGGTCGATGACGTCGTTCCAGTCGTCCAGCGAGTACGCGTTCAACCCGCCGAACACAGTGCCGCCGAACCGCAGGGTCGCCGACGAACTCAGCGACACGCAGCTCGCGAGGGCGACCGCGACGACAGGGAGTGCGACAGCGGAAACGGTGAAGCGGCGCATGCGGGACCTCCTCCGATGAGTGATCGAGTCGACCGGGCATCCGTGCCGACCGGCGGACCGTAGGGGATTCCAGCGGTCGGACGCAACGAATGCGGCCCGGACTCGAGCGACTTGCGGAGTGGCGCGGCACGGTCGAGGTCGTGGAGCGCTAGAGCTTCGCGAACTCCACACGACGGTTCATCGCGCGTCCCTCGGGCTTGTCATTGGCCGCCATCGCCTGCGTGTCGCCCTTGCGGATGCCGTGCGTCACCAGCTTTCCTGCGGCAAGCATGTCCTTGGCCGGTCGACAGCCTGCGGCGAAACGGACGTTCGCGATCATCGGCTTGACCTTCATGTGGGGAGCGCAGAGTCGGAAGTCGCACTCGGCGGGCTGCCCCGACTCGGTGACGTCGGGCACGCGCGCGAGTGGCTGCGCGAAGCCCGCCGCACGATGGACCTGCGCGGCGCCGGCACCCGGGCGCTGAGCTGACTGCCTCGTCAACCGCTCGCTACGTCGTGGCGCCGCCGCTCACGCTATCCGCCAGCACCGTCGCCTGGTTCTGCGAGACCTCGAAGAACCCGCCACTGACCTCGAACGTCTCGATCGCGCCGCCGGGCTTGCGCACCTTGAGCTTGCCGGCCGCCAGTCCGCTGACGAGCGGCGCATGGTTCGCAAGCACGCCCAGGTAGCCCTCGGTTCCGGGCACCTCGACGTACTCGACCGCGCCCTCGAACACCGTGCGTTCGGGGGTCAGCACCATCAGCGTGAACGTGTTCGACATGGTTCGCTCGATTCCCGGTTAGGCCGCGTTCACCGCCATGAGCTTCTCACCGTGCTCGATCACTTCCTCGATGCCGCCCTTCATGTAGAAGGCCTGCTCGGGCAGATGATCGAACTTGCCGTCGACGATCATGCGGAAGCTCTTGACCGTGTCCTCGAGCTTCACGTACTTGCCGGGCGAGCCGGTGAACGCTTCGGCGACGAAGAACGGCTGCGACAGGAAGCGCTGCAGCTTGCGTGCACGCGACACGGTGATCTTGTCCTCTTCGGACAGCTCGTCCATGCCGAGGATCGCGATGATGTCGGTGAGGTCCTTGTAACGCTGCAGAATCCGCTGCACCTGGCGGGCGACCGCGTAGTGCTCCTCGCCGACGATCTGCGGATCCAGAATGCGCGAGGTCGAGGCGAGCGGATCGACGGCGGGGTAGATGCCCATCTCGGCGATCGAGCGCTCCAGCACCGTGGTGGCGTCGAGATGCGCGAACGCGTTCGCGGGCGCCGGGTCGGTCAGGTCGTCGGCCGGCACGTAGATCGCCTGCACCGAAGTGATCGAGCCCTTCTTGGTCGTGGT
Source organism: Candidatus Eisenbacteria bacterium (assembly GCA_013140805.1). NCBI lineage: Bacteria > Candidatus Eiseniibacteriota > Candidatus Eiseniibacteriota bacterium. The sequence goes on along the minus strand of JABFRW010000033.1, from coordinate 24,725 downwards.
GATGCGCTCCTGAAGAGCACCCATCTCGGTTGCGAGCGTCGGCTGGTAGCCGACGGCACTCGGCATGCGGCCGAGCAGCGCCGACACTTCGGAGCCGGCCTGCGTGAAGCGGAAGATGTTGTCCACGAAGAACAGCACGTCCTGGCCCTTCTCGTCGCGGAAGTACTCGGCCATCGTGACGCCCGTCAAGCCGACGCGCAGGCGCGCTCCCGGCGGCTCGTTCATCTGGCCGAACACCATCACGGTTTTCGCGATGACGCCCGACTCGGTCATTTCGCGATAGAGATCGTTGCCCTCGCGGGTGCGCTCGCCGACGCCCGCGAACACCGAGAAGCCGCCGTGCTCGGTCGCGATGTTGCGGATCAGCTCCTGGATCAGCACCGTCTTGCCGACGCCGGCGCCACCGAACAGACCGACCTTGCCGCCGCGCTGATAAGGCGCGAGCAAGTCGACGACCTTGATCCCGGTCTCGAAGATCTGCTTTTCGGTCGCCTGCTCGTCGAACGCCGGAGGCGAACGATGGATCGGGTAGCTCTTGTCGACCTTGACCGGTCCCTTGCCGTCGATCGGAAGCCCGAGCAGATTGAAGATGCGGCCCAGGCACGGCTCGCCGACCGGCACCGTGATCGGTGCGCCGGTGTCGTGAGCCGCCATGCCGCGCACCAGTCCGTCGGTCGAGCTCATGGCGATGCAGCGCACCACGTTGTCACCGACGTGCAGCGCCGCTTCGACCGTCACGTCGATGCCGCGCGCCTTGTCGGTGATCGTGATCGCGTCGAGGATGTTGGGCAGCTTGTCGGGATCGAACGCCACGTCGACCGTGGGTCCGATCACCTGGACGACTCGTCCGATGTTCATGCGTGACTCCCTTACTTGAGTGCTTCGACGCCGCCAACCAGCTCGGCGATTTCCTTCGTGATGGCCGCCTGGCGCAGCCGGTTGCGAGTCAGCGTGAGGCTGTCCACGAGTTCACCTGCGTTCTTGCGCGCGGAGCCCATCGCCACCATGCGTGCCGAGTACTCGCACGCCAGCGCGTCGGCCATGCCGGCGTAGAGCTTGGCGCTCGCATAACGCGGCAGCAGCTCGCCGAAGATGATCTCGGGGTCGGGCTCGAAGATGGTGCCGCGGTCCTGCGGGACCACCTGTGACTCGCTCGCGCCGACCGGCAGGAACACTTCGGTCACGATCTTGCGCGACAGCGCGTTCAGGAAGTGCGAGTACATCACTTCGACGCGATCGACCGTGCCGCTCGTGAAGTGTTCCGTCAGGTCCTGCATGATGCGCCGCGCGAATTCGAGGTTCGCTTCGCCCGGCAGGTCCGTGTAGGCGGCGAGAATCGGCCAGTTGCGGCGACGGAAGTAGTCGTTGCCCTTCTTGCCGATCAACACCAGCTGGATCGTGCCCGGCGCCGCGGCCCGCAGCCGCTGCTCGGTGGCGCGAATCAGGTTCGAGTTGTAGGCGCCACAGAATCCGCGCTGCGACGTCACCACCACCAGCGCGGTGGTCTTGACCTCGCGCACCTTGAACAGCGGGTGCTCGAGCTCCGACGCCGAGCCGGCGAGGTTCGCGAGCATCTCGGTGATCTTCGCCGCGTAGGGACTGGCAGCCTGAGCACGCTGTTGAGCACGCCGCAGCTTGGCGGCGGACACCATCTCCATCGCCTTGAAGATCTGCTGCATGTTCTTGGTGGCGCGGATGCGCCGTCTCAGGTCTTTGAGCGATGCCACGATCAGGCCTTGAACACGGTCTTGAACTGCTTGGCTGCGTCGTGCAGACGCTTCTGATCCTCGTCCGACATCGCACCCTTGGTGCGGATGTTGTGCGGGACCTCGGCGTAGTTCTTGTCGACGAACGCGAGGAACTCCTCCTCGAAGCGTCGCACCGCGAGGAGCGGCACGTCGTCGAGGTAGCCGTTCACGCCCGAGAAGATCGACACCACCTGGCGCTCGACCGCCATCGGAACGAACTGGCCCTGCTTGAGCAACTCGACCATGCGCTCGCCGCGCGTCAGCTGCGCCTGCGTCGACTTGTCGAGGTCGGAGCCGAACTGCGCGAACGCCGCGAGCGAACGGTACTGCGCGAGGTCGAGGCGCAGGCGTCCGGCAACCTGACGCATCGCCTTGATCTGTGCGTTGCCACCGACGCGCGACACCGAGATGCCGACGTTGATGGCGGGCCGCACACCCGAGTAGAAGAGATCCGACTCGAGGAAGATCTGGCCGTCGGTGATCGAGATCACGTTGGTCGGAATGTAGGCCGAGACATCGCCGGCCTGAGTTTCGATGAACGGCAGTGCCGTCAGCGAACCGGCGCCCTTCTCCTTCGAGAGCTTGCAGGCGCGCTCGAGCAGTCGCGAGTGCAGGTAGAACACGTCGCCGGGGTACGCCTCGCGACCCGGCGGACGGCGCAACAGCAGCGAGAGCTGGCGGTAAGCGGCCGCGTGCTTGGAAAGGTCGTCGTACACGCACAACACGTGGCCGCCGGCGTACGTGAACTCCTCGCCCATCGCCACACCCGCGTAGGGCGCGATGTACTGGAGCGGTGCGGGCTCCGAAGCCGAGGCGGTCACCACGATCGTGTATTCCATGGCGCCGTGCTTCTCGAGCGTCGACACCACGTTCGCGACGGTCGATTCCTTCTGACCGATCGCGACGTAGACGCACACCACGTCCTTGCCCTTCTGATGAATGATGGTGTCGAGCGCGATCGTGGTCTTGCCGGTCTGGCGGTCGCCGATGATCAGTTCGCGCTGTCCGCGGCCGATCGGGATCATCGCGTCGATCGCCTTGATGCCGGTCTGCAGCGGTTCGGTGACCGGCTGGCGCTCGATCACGCCGGGCGCGTTGAACTCGATGGTGCGGAACTTGTCCGAGCCGATCGGCCCCTTGCCGTCGACCGGCTGGCCGAGCGCGTTCACCACGCGGCCGATCATCGCCTTGCCGACCGGCACCGACGCGATGCGGTTGGTGCGCTCGACGCGGTCGCCTTCCTTGATGTTCTTGTCGGAGCCGAACAGCACCGCGCCGACGTTGTCTTCTTCGAGGTTCAGCACCATGCCCATCACGTCGCCCGGGAACTTGAGCAACTCACCGGCCATGGCGTCCTCGAGGCCCCACAGGCGGGCGATACCGTCGCCCACCGAGAGCACGGTGCCGACGCTCTTGGTTTCGAGCTTGGCCTCGTAGCGTTCGAGTTCCTGCGCGAGTATCGCGCTCACTTCTTCGGGTCGAAAGGACATGAGGTCGGACCTTCTCTATGGCTGAGTGTTGAGGACGTGGCTGACCATCAGACCGACGTCTCGAGCAGTCGTTGTTCCATGGCTTGAAGCAGAGTCGTGACACTGCGGTCGATCACGCGATCACCAATGCGGACCATCGCCCCGCCCACGAGGGATGCGTCCACTTCGGTCGCGAGGTTTATTTTGCCGCCCGTGAGCCGCTCCAGCTCGCGATGCAATCGCTGAATTTCCTCCGGCGTCAGCGGCACCGCACTCACGACCTGCGCGCGGCGGATGCCCTGCAGTTTCTCGACCAGCGCCTCGAAGCTCTGCGTGATGCCGGGAAGTTCGTTGAGGCGTTTCTTGCGCAGCAGCAGATCCACGAACACCACCACGGTCGGCAGCGCATGCGGCTTCAACACCTCGGCCAGCACCTTGCGCTTGTCGGCGAGCCGCACCAGCGGGCTCGCGAGCATGCTGCCCGACCGGGTCTCCGGGCCCAGCGTCGCCAGCACCGCCTTGAGATCCGCGAGCGAGCGCACCGTTTCGCTGCGCTTCTCGGTGATCAGCATCAGGGCACGTGCGTAGCGGCCGGCGACCGAGGATTCCTTCACTGGCGCGCTCCCACCTCGTCGATGAAGTCACCCGCGAGCTTGCGGTGCGTCGGCTCATCGAGCTTGGACCGCAGGATCTTCTCGGCGGCCCGCATCGCGAGGCTGATGGTCTGCTCCTTGAGGATTTCCTTGGCCCGCTCGCGCTCGCGCGAGATGTCGTCCTGCGCGCGCTCGAGTCGTGAAGCCGCTTCGGTCTGGGCCTGCGAGCGGATCTCGCCCGCCACCTTGTTGCCCTCGGCGACCGCGTCCTGCAGGCGCTGGCGCGCCTGCGCTTCGATGCCGCGCAGTTCGCCCTCGTACCTGGCCTTGAGCGCCTCGGCCGCCGCCTGACGTCGTTCGGCCTCGCCGAACTCCGCCGCGATGTCCGCGCGACGCTTGTCGAGGATCGCGAGCAGCGGCTTCCACGCATAGCGGCTCAGGACCCAGACCATCACGATGAAGCCTAAGGCCTGGGTGAGAACCAGCTTGAGATCGATCAATCCATTCATGACGTCTCCCCTCAACCGCCGATCTTCGACGAGAGGATGAACATGGTCACGAACGCGTAGATCGTGAGTGCTTCAGCGAACGCGCCGATGATGATCATCGCGAGCTGAATGCGTGCGGTCGCTTCGGGCTGACGGCCGATCGCCTGCATCGCGCCGTTGCCGATCATGCCGAGGCCGATCCCCGAACCGATGGCGGCGACGCCAATGCCGAGGGGAAGCGCAAATCCGAGTGCGGTCTGAAAATCCATGATCGTTCTCCTTCTCTCTTAGTGGGCGTGATGAGCTTCCGCCTCATGGCCGTGACCGTGATCGTCGTGCGGCAGCATGAGGAGGAGGTAAACCGTGCTGAGCATGGTGAAGACGAGCGCCTGAATGGTGCCCATCATGAGCGACAGAAACAGGAACGGCAGCTGGATCGGAAGGCCGAACGGCAGCCCGGTCGCGGCCAGCACCCCGACGCCGAGCGTCGTGAAGCCGACCAGCAGCATGTCCTCGCCGAAGATGTTGCCGAACAGTCGGCACGACAACGAGACCGGCTTGGCGAGTTCGCCGATCACGTGGATCGGCAGCATCAGCGGCACCAGCCCCCACTCGATCGCCGAGCGCGGGCTGCCCGCGAGGTGATGCAGGTAGCCGCCGAACCCGAGGGCGCGGACCGCGACGTACTGCACGTAGATCACCACCACCAGCGCGAGCGCCAGCGTGACGTTGAGATTCGAAGTCGGCGCTTCCATGAACGGCACCAGTCCGAACCAGTTCATCCACCAGATGTAGAGGAACAGCGAGCCCAGAAACGGCGTGAAGCGCTTGCCGTGCTCGGGTCCCAGGATGCCGACCACGAAGTTCTGCAGCGCCTCGACCAGCATCTCCACCACGTTGGCGAGGGGGCCCGGGATGCGCTGGTAGTTGCGCGCCGCGAGCAGCATCACGATGCACAGGAGGATCGCGACGGCACCCGAGAACAGCACCGGCTCGAAGGTGTGGATGAAGCGACCGACCGCGTTGCCGTGATTCGACTTCGCGAGCACGCTGAGCACGGTGTCGAACTTCTTGGGTCCCGCCGCGGGCACGTGTTCACCGGGTGCGGGCGCGTGTTCACCGGGTGCGGGCGCGCCATGCGCGGCCGGCGGTGCGGTCGTGGCCGAGTGTGCGCCGTGCTCCTGCGCATTCGCACGCGGCGCGTCGGGCCCGAAGCGCGACACCAATGCGATCGCACCGAGGGCGACCGCCAGTACCACCGCGCCGACCCAGCGGCCGCGGGTCATCGGCGCCCACGCCGGCGACTCGATGAGCATCGTCGAGGCGGCCTTGAGCACCATCACGACGAACGGCAGCGTGAAGCCGGCCGCGAGTGCCATGGGCGGGAGCTGAACGAGCAGCCACGCGCCGGCACCGAACCACGCGAGCGTCCCGACCATCGAGAGCACCACACGGCGCAGGGCCGTGGCACTCGAGCGCTCGGACACTCCGCGCACCAGATGCGCGAGCAATGACAGGTTGACGAGGCACCACGCGGTACCGGCGGCCACGCCGATTCCGTGGCGAAGATCCACGTAGACGGCAGTCGCCAGAGCGACCACGACGGCTGCCAGCAGGGAGCTGCGCCGGACGCGACTGAGGAATTCGAGGCCCATTCAGGAACGATCGCCGGACGTGCGGTCAGCGGCGACCATTGCCCTCCTCTTCGGATTGAACGCGACGGATGATCAGGTAGATCTCGCGCCCGGCGGCGAAGAAGCCCAATCCCACGCCGATCGCGGTGCACCACAGTCCGGAATTGAGCCACCGGTCCAGCGCCCTGCCCAGGAAGAGACCAACGAGGGGTGCGGCGATGAGCAGAGACGGGATGGCGAGCAGCATTCCAGCCGTGCGAAGACCCGCTTTATCCGCGTCCTTCGGGCCGGGAGATTTCATGCTGCGCACCCCGGTGAAAAGTTTCACAATGATTCCCCCAACCGACGCAATAGCAACGGTTGAGAGAGGCGGCGGGACCGTAAGGGAAGCACGGCATTCGGTCAAGCCCGAATCAGGTCGTCGAGCCTTCGCTTCAGCGCAACTCCCGCTTGCCGGGCTTGGGCGGCCGAGGCGGCTCGGCTATGGTGCCCTCCTATGAGCGGATTCGAAGTTCGTCACGTCGAGATTCATGTCTTTCGCCGGCCGCTGTCGAAATCGGCTAAAACGCCATCCGGCATAGAGTTTCTGTTACTTAGAAGGGCTGCCGGGCAGCCTCTGCCTGGCATCTGGCAACCGATCACCGGCTCGCTCCGCCGCGGCGAAGCGGCGTGGCGGGGAGCGGTTCGGGAAGTGCGCGAGGAAACCGGGCTCACGCCTCACCGTTGGTGGGCGCTCGAGCATCTGGTCGCGTTCTATGAGCCGCACACCGATCGGCTCGAGGCGCTGCCGATCTTCCTCGCCGAGGTCGGCCCGAGCGACTTGGTCACCCGCTCGCGCGAACACGACGCGCACCAGTTCCTGCCGCCGGCCCGCGCCGGCAAAACCGTGCACTGGCAGGCGCAGCGCGACGCCATGGAGGCGATCGATCGCGAGGTGTTCTTGCATCCGTCGTTCCGGCCGACTTCGAAGGTCACGCATCCGCGCGACATCACGACCTTGATCCACTCGACCCGGAGGAAGCGCTGATGGCGGCCAGCAACTCATTCGACGTCACGACCGGCGTCGACTTCATGGAAGTTCACAACGCGGTCGATCAGGCGACCAAAGAGATCACCCAGCGCTACGACTTCAAGGGCGTCAAGGTCGGCATCGAGCTGTCGCAGAAGGACAAGAACATCACCCTGATCGCGCCCGACGACTTCAAGATCAAGGCGGTCTGGGACGTGCTGCAGACCAAGATCGTGAGGCGGCAGGTGCCGCTCAAGAATCTGAAACCCGGCACCATCGAAGCCGCCGGCGGCAGCACGGTGCGGCAGGTGATCGAGATCCAGGATGGCCTCACCGCCGACATGGCCCGAGACGTCGCGCGCACTCTCAAAGACGCGAAGCTCAAGAAGGTTCAGGCGTCGATCCAGGGCGACACGGTGCGCGTCTCGTCGCCCGACCGCGACTCGCTTCAGGGCGTGATCGCGCTTCTCAAGCAGCAGGACTTCGGCGTCGAGCTCAAGTTCGGGAACTACCGCTCGAACTGAAGTCCTCCGCTACCGCAGTCGCGCGAAGCGCGCGACGCGGCGTTCGCCGGCGGTCTCGAGCACCGCGAAGTAGACGCCCGACGGCATCACGAACCCGGCCGACGCGCGGCCATCCCACGGCAGTTCGCTGCGACCGCGCGGCAATCGCCCCTCGTGCAGCAGCTGAATGCGTCGTCCCGAGACGTCCGCGATCCACAACCGCGCCTCGAGCGAGCGCGGCGTGTCCACGACCAGCCGCACGCCGCCCGCGCCCAGCACCGGAACCAGGCGCACGCCGGCGAGCGGCGGCTGCGGTACCGAGAGCGCGGTGTCGACGATCCACGGGTCGATCAGGTCGAAGTTCAGCGAGTCCTCCCACACGAACTCGAGGAACTCGATCCCGTCGACCGCCGAATTGGCGTGGTAGTAGAGCTCGTGCCCGTCGACGACGAGGTGCTCGGGACCGAAGCTTGGATCGGTGTTGTTGAACGGCACCTGTTCGTGCAGGAACTGCTGAGCGCTCCAGCCCGACGAGTCCGCGAGCGGATGCAATGCGGTCTGGATGCCGATCGGGTGCTTGTTCCAGGTGGTGTAGAGCAGGAACCACCGTCCCTGGTGCTCGAACACGTCGGGCGTCTCCGTGACGCTGCTCAGCGTGTAGCGCTGTGCGGTATTGAACAACGGTCCCGCGCCGGTCCACTGCGTGAGGTCGCCGGTCGAGCGCGCGGCGCCGATCAGCAGCTCGCCCGGGGCGTCGCGATGACGCGCGGTGTAGTACATGATCCAGTGTCCGGCCGAATCCGGATCGGGCATCACGTAGGGATCGCGAAAGTCGCCGGCACCCTCCATCGACGGGATGCAGTAAGTCCACGGGACATCGAGGCACTCCAGCACCGGCTCGGGGAGTCGCGTCCAGTTGACGAGGTCGGGCGAGGTCGCAACGCCGATGCGCTGGTGATGGATCCAGTCCGGCGGCGAGTGCGTGATCCCGGTGTAGAACATGTAGTAGAGCGTGTCGGTCTCGACGATGTGAGGCGCCCAGATCTGGTGGTTGTCCCACTCGGTCGCGCGCGGCGGGATCTCCGGCGCCCATTCGACCCAGTTGTAGAGGTCGCCCGAGACCGCATGCCCGAGTTCGGTCCAGGTCGAATCGAACGGGGCGGTCGGAATGCCGCGCGTGTAGTAGAGGTGGAAGAGTCCCTGGCGCCGTACCAGCGTCGCTTCCTTGGGGCGCCAGGGCGGCGTCGGCACGAAGTAGGACGCGTGCGACTCGCGGACCACAGGCGGAGCAGCGAGCGAGCCTGCGAGACACGCGGCGGCTACCGCACACAAGCCGGCCACCACACGGAACGGGCGTTTCGCCGGGCGGACTTTCATGACCGGAGAGTGTACCCCCGCGCCCCTCAGACCCCGTACTGAGGTGCCGGCTTGCCCTGGAGCCAGCGGTCGAACCACGCCCGGATGTGCTCCTGGTTCTGCACCCGCCGAGTAGGCATGCCGCTACGCGACAGCTCGTGGTTCTCGCCCGGGAACCGCACCATCACGCAGGTCTTACGTTGCTGAAGGAGTGCCCGGAACATGGTCTCCCCCTGCCCGATCGGCGTGCGCCAGTCTTCCTCGCTGTGGATCACCATGAGCGGCGTCTGGATGCGGTCGGCCATCATGTAGGGCGAGCGGTCGAGATACTCCTTCGGGTCCTCGTGCGGCTGGCGCCTGAACCAGTACGGCATGAACAGCGCGAAGTCGCTGCTGTAGACCATCGAGATCCAGTCCGCCACGCACCGCTGGGTGACGGCGGCCGCGAAGCGCTGGTCGTGCGCGATGATCCAGTTGGTCAGCAGCCCGCCACCGCTCCCGCCGGTCACGCCGAGTCGCTTCACGTCGATCGAGCCGCGCTTCACCACTTCGTCAACGCCCAGCAGCAGATCCTGCACGTCGTCGCCCGGGTAGCGGTACTGGATGCAGTCGGCGAATGATTCGCCATAGGACGTGCTGCCGCGCGGATTGGTGTAGAGCACCACGTAGCCGGCACCCGCCAGCACCTGGAACTCGTGGAAGAACGCGACGCCGTAGGCGGTGTGCGGACCGCCGTGAATTTCGAGCACCAGCGGGTAACTGCCCTTCGGATCGAAATCCGGTGGACGCACCATCCAGCCCTGGATCTGCTTGCCGTCGAAGCTCGGGTACCAGATCTCTTCGATCGCGCCGAGCGCGATCTCGGCGAGCCAGTCCTGGTTCGGCGCATAGAGCGTGCGCAGCTCGCCGTTGGCGGTGTCGAAGATCGCAAGGTCGCCCGGCGTCGTCGGGCTGCCGACCGTGAGCGCCCAGCGCCGGCCGTCGGGGGTCGCGCTACCAACCGAGATGTCGCGCTGAATCGGCGTCAGCTCGCGCACTTCGCCGCTCGCCAGATCGACGCGCACCAGCATGGCGCCACCGTGTCGCGAAGCGAGGGTCAGGATCACGCGACCGTTCTCGGCGAACGCGAACGGAACCCCGCCGCCGCCACGCGGCGGATGCTGATCCGCGGACAGCGTTTCCCCCATGGCGTGGTCGCGGGTCGCGTTGACGCGCCGCACCTTGCGCAATGGCGACGCACCCTCGGAGAGCAGCACGTCCATCTGGTCGTAGCTCGCGAAGCGTGACGAGTCGAGCAGCTTGCCGATGGTTGCGATCGCGCCGTCCTCGCGCTCGGCCCACGCGATCACCGTGCCCGAGTAGTCCGCAACCAGCTCGAGCGCCTCGCCCGTCGTCGGTGACTCGAGTTCCGGCGACACCGAGTAGAGGCGCGCCTCCTCGTGCCCGAACCACGGCTCGGCGCGACGATCGGCCGCGAACATCACGCGGCGACCATCGCGGGACCAGCGCGGAGCGCCCGCCGCGAACTCGCCGCGCGTGAGCTGTCGCGGCGATCCGCCGGCGGCGGGGATCACCCACAACTGGTCGAGGTGTTCCAAGTCGACGAAGCCCTGATCGTTCCAGCGGAACACCGGCTTCTGAACGATGCGGGCCGGCTCGTGCTTGGGCTTGTTCTTGGTCTTCTCGGGCGTGTCGATCTCGGGGTTCGTTCCGCTCGTGAACGCGATGCGCGTGCCGTCGGGCGACCACGCGGGTGCACCGGCGCCCTTTTCGAGCGTGGTCAGGCACTGCGCTTCGCCGCCCGCCATCGGCAGCACGTGCAGCTGCGGCGGCTGATCGCCCGCGGTCTTGCGCACGAACGCGAGTCGCGTGCCGTCGGGCGACCAGCGCGGCTGGCTGTCCCACTTGCCCGACGTGAGTGCTCGCGCGCCGCCGGTCTTCGCGTCGGCGATCCACACCGCGGTCTGATAGTCGTCGCTCTCGCGATCCACCCACACGCGGGTGAACGCGACACGCGCGCCATCGGGCGAGATCTGCGGATCGGCGACCCACACGAAGCGCAGCAGATCGTCCTCGCGCATCGGACGGCGAGCGCCGGTCGCGTTGGGCGCCCGGGCGGCGTCGGGAATGGAAGCGGTTTCGGGCGTCATGACGGAGGCTCCAATTCGGTCGGGGGGACCGTGCGGTCGAGCGTGCGACTGAACAGCTCGAGCAGGGCGGCCGGAAGCGTAGCGAATGCATGCGGCGCATGCACGCGTTCGAATCGACCATGAGCGTCGCGCCCCCAGGGCCCCAGCGTCACCACGTTCAGGTCGAGTGCGGTCGCCGCATCGATCGGAAGCCGATACTCGGCGCCGAGCGCCGGCAGCCACTCGGCCAGCCGTGCGGCCGGGGCATCTCGCCATGCCACATAGGACGCGTCGGTGATATGCGGATACACCCCGCGCACGGCGAGATCGTGCCGCTCGGCCACCTCCCGCGCGATGCGCGCGATGGGTGCCTCGCGCGCGGCCGCCGCCGGGTAGTAGGGCGGCGCCAACGCCAGCACCACCGCCGGACCACTGAGCTGAGCGAGCCGCGCCAGCGTGCGCACGCGCACCAGCGTGGATTCGCGAACGTCGGCACCTCGCGCGATGGCATCGGCCGCCGCACGCTCGGCCGTCTCACGCGCCGCCGGCCCCGCCCGTTCGGCAAGCTCTGCGTAGCTGAGCACGCGCGGCGTCGCGAGCTCTCGTGCACGCTCGGCGGGCGCCAGTCGCGCAGCCAGCTCGCGCATCGAGCGCGCGTGCGAGGCGAGTGTTTCCGACACGCTGCGCTTGAGCACGCGGATCCACTCCGAGAGCGACCGACCGCGCGTGAGCAGGTTGACCTCGGCCACCGCTTCAAGGGCTGTCTGCACGTCGTAGGCGTCTTTCAAGTCGCGCAGGCGCAACACCACCGGCGGCACGCCGCGGGAATCCGCATCGAGGTCGGCGAGCGCCGGGTCGAGCGTGAGTTGCGACACGATCGCCGCCGCCAGCTGGGTCGCGTCGACGCCGCGAAACGGCTCGCTTGCGTGAGTCGGATCGCCGAGCACCCAGAGTTGCAGCAGCAGCTTGCCTGCCACGCCAAAGTGAATCGCGGGTTCCTCGGCGTAGTCCAGATTGATCGCGCCCTCGAACGCGAGGCCCTGCGCGTCGCGCAGTTCGAGGATGCGCGGCACCGCCGCGAGCATGCCGACCGAGTGCACTTCCTCGTCGGGACAGCTCACGAACAGCACGCTGCCCGCGGGCCCGCCGTCACGCGTCGCGTAGGCTCTCAGCGCTTCGACCCCTGCGGCGAGCCCGCTCTTCATGTCGAGCGCACCGCGTCCGAACATCCAGGTGCCGGGTGTCGAGCGCTCCTGCTCGAGGTCGGCGCGCAGGTGATCGGGCAACGACTCGCTGGACCCGGCCGCGAGCGTCAGGAGCCGCTCTCGCAGGCGCTCCGGATCGAACGCGAGCCGCGCGTCGCCGGCCGAATCGAGCGCCGCGTATTCGCCCACCGCCACGGTGTCGTGGTGCCCGAGGCACACCAGCGTTCGCGACGAGCCCCCGCGCACCAGCGCCCAGGTGATCTCGCGACCATCGGCGAGGCCCCATGTTCCGGTCTCGGCGAAGCTCGCGAGTTCGGCGCGCAGCGCCGCGCCGCACGCGTTCTCGGCGATCGCATCCGGACTCACGCTCGAGCTTGCCACCAGTCGATGCGTGAGGTCTCGAACGCGAGCGGGATCGATGGAGTCGGCCATGCGGCCGGACGGTAGTCGAGGACTAGCGGGGCGACAACGCCACGGCCGGCGCACGCCTTGCGGTGCGCAGCGGTGTGCCGAAGTGCTCGGCGAGCACCCGATGCCGGTGCGCGAAGATGCGCTCCACGTCGGGGCGCACGAATCGGTCGTGCAGCGGCCGCGACAGCGGATCGAGAGGCAACGCGTAATCGACTCGATCGGCGACGCGGGTACCACCCGGCACGGGCTCGAAGGTGTGTTCGTGGACCCAGCGCGCGTAGGGCCCCGAAAGCTGCCGATCGACGAAACGGCGGCCCGGCTCCCATGCATCGATGCGCGACACCCAGCGCATTGGGAAGCCATGAAGGCTCAGCGCGTAGGTGATCTCGGTGCCGACTCCCATCGAGATCGGCTGCGGCGTCACGATGCGAAAGCGCAAGAACTCGGGCGTGATGCGCTCGAGGTTGCGGGCATCCGCGAAGAACGCGAACACTTCGTCGACGCCGCGCGGAAAGATCTGGAGCGTTTCGAGCCGATGCATTCGCATGTGCGCTCAGATGCCGCCGCAAGCGTGCGGGATTCGCGCCGATTCGGCCTAGCGGCGAATCGCGTTGCGCGGACGGTCGAGCGCGATCACCAGACGCGGCTGCAGCAGCGTGCCGCTCGAGCACCCGAAACCTTCCGCCGGCTGTCCGTCGACCAGACGCGCCTCGGGGGCGTCGAGGCGCAGGCGAATGATCTCGAGGCGTCTCGCACCGCACGGCACCGCGGCGAGGCGGAATGCACGCGGAGCGCCCATGAACATCTCGAGGGTGTCGGCGGGCGTGGCGCGACCCGCGAGCCTCACCACCACGCGCTCGGGTTCGAGCAACACCATTCGCGGAGCGATCTCGACCGTGCCCGCCATGCGACACGAGCAGCCGTCGGCGACCGGCGGCTCGGTTCGCGGCGGCTCAGTCCGAGCGACCGGCGTGGGTGGCGCGGCGATCGGCTTCTCGACTCTCGGCTTCGCAACCCGCGCCGGCTTCTCCTCGCGCGGTGGCTTCGCCTTCTCGACTCGCTCGGCCCGCGCCGCCTTCGATGCTTCGTTGCGCTTCACCCGTGCCTCGGCCTGCGCAACTCGCTGCGCTTCCTTCGCGGCCTTCGCCGCATCCGCTTCGTCGTTGCGCAGTTGCTCGAGTCGCGCGACGGAGTCCTCGCGAGCCTGCTTCGCCATGCGAAAGTCCGCCCAGCGCAGCGAGTCGCGGCGCGCGGACTCACGACGCTTGAGCGTGTTCGCGGTTCGAGTCGAGTCGATGCGCTCGCGCTCGAGCCGGCGGATCAGCGCCGGGTCCGCATTGCGAGGCGCATCGCGACGCACCCCCCAGACCGCGCGCAACGAGTCCTCGCGCGCCGCCACCGCTTCGCGCCACTGCATGCGCTCGAGCGAATCGCGCCGCGAGCGCTCGGCGCGTTCACTGTTCGCTCGCTCGCGCACCGTGCGCTCGCGCTCGACCACCACGCGCTGCAGCGAGTCGACGCGCGGGCGCACGGTGCGCGAGCGCTCGGCGCGTTCACTGTTCGCTCGCTCGCGCACCGTGCGCTCGCGCTCGACCACCACGCGCTGCAGCGAGTCGACGCGCGGGCGCACGGCAACGGGCTTGACGAGCGTCGAATCGTTTCCGGGCGCACCTTCCAGCGTGAGCGTCGCGCTGTGAGTGAGGATCGGCGGCGGCGGAACACCCGCGCGCTCGCCCGCCAGCGCAGTGAAGCGCACCTCGTCGAGCACCAGAGAGACGCCGGTCGCCACCGCACGCGCCGCCACCGCCGCGAGGCGCGAGTCGTTGGAGCGTGCGATCAGCCGACGACCGCCTCCGACCTCGGTGACCGTCAGCGAGAGTCCGAGCGCCGGCTCGCGATCGCCGTACACCGGGCGCCAGCCCCTGGCGGCGGCGTCGAGCTGAAGTCGCAGCGTGTCGCGCGACAGTCTGGCGAGGGTCGGCAGCGCGATGCGGATCGTGAAGCGCCCCTGCGCGTCGGCGCTCACCGAAGCGCTGCGACCATTTCGCAGCGTGATGCGCGCACGCGGCACCGGAGCGCCGTCGGGGCGCAGCACCGTGCCGTGCACCTCGACCTGCGGAGCGGCGATCGCGTCACGTGCCGCCAGCATTGCCGGCAGCAGCGCGAGCGCACACAGCGTGGCCCGGATCGCAGCGAAGCGCGGCATCGCGGGGGCTCGAGTCATGGGGTCGCGGCTCGGCTTCAACCGCGCGCGATCTCCTCATAGAGGTAGGCGACGCTGCGGGTGCCGCCGTGGAACGAAGTGAGCGAGAACTTCTCGTTCGGAGCGTGCACGTTGTCGTCGTCCAGGCCGAAGCCGATCAGGATCGCGGGGATCCCGAAGATGCGCTGGAAGCTCGCGATCACCGGGATCGAGCCGCCCTCGCGGATCATGACCGCCGGCTTGGTCCACGCGCGGTCGAGTGCGCGACGCGCGCACTGCAGCATCGGATCGTCGTACGACGTGACCCACGGCTGAGCGCCGTGCAGGTCGAGCACCTTCACCGTCACGCCGGGCGGGGCGAGCTTCTTCACGTAGGCTTCGAAGCGCTTGAAGAGTTCGACCGGATCCTGGTCCGGCACCAGGCGCATCGAGACCTTCGCGGCCGCGAACGACGGCAGCACGGTCTTGCTGCCTTCGCCGATGTAGCCGCTCCACATGCCGTTCACGTCGAGCGTCGGGCGCACGCTGATGCGTTCGACGGTGCTGAATCCGCGCTCGCCGAACGCAATGGGCGAGCCGCTCTCGGCGATGAAGCCCGCCTCATCGAACGGCGTCGAGCGCAGCAGTTCGCGCTCGGCCGCGTCCAGCGCGCGCACCTGCTCGTAGAAACCCGGCACCGTGATGCGACCTTCGCCGTCTTTGAGCGCCGCGATGATCATGGCGAGCGCGTTGGCGGGATTCTGCACCGCACCGCCGAAGTGTCCGGAGTGCAGATCGTGCGTCGGGCCCGTGACCTCGATCTGGGTATAGAGGATGCCGCGCAACCCGTAGGTCAGCGCCGGCTGATCGGGGCCGCGCATCGCCGTATCGCTCACCACCAGCACATCGGCCGCGAGCCGCACCTTGTTCGCCTCGAGGTAGGCATCGAGGTGCTCGCTGCCGACTTCTTCCTCTCCCTCGATCACGACCTTCAGGTTGACCGGCAGCTTCCCGTTCACCTTGAAGTGAGCCTCGATCGCCTTCAGGTGCATGTAGACCTGACCCTTGTCGTCGACCGCGCCGCGCGCGAACAACTTGCCGTCGCGCACTTCGGGGTCAAACGGGGTGGTCTTCCAGAGCTCGAGCGGTTCCGGTGGCTGAACGTCATAGTGGCCGTACAGCACGACCGTTTTGGCGCCCGGCGCCCCGAGCCACTCGGCGTAGACGATCGGATGCCCGGCGGTCGGAACCACCTCGGCGTGCGTCATGCCGATCGACCTGAGGTGGTCGGCCAGGAAACGGGCGCAGCGCACGCAATCGTCGCGGTGCGCCGGTTGCGCGCTCACGCTGGGGATTCGCAGGCATTCCTTCAAATCCTCGACGAAGCGCTCGCGGTTCTGTTCGAGATAAGTAGTGAGGGCGTCCATCGAGAGGGCTCCGAGAGTGGGAATCATTCGCGAGAAAGCGGGCACCTTAGCACAGGCGCCATCCGCGATTGACGCGGGTGGAATGCCTGCACGACGATGCGGCGCGATGATCCCCTCGACTGAACCACCTGCGTCGCGGCTCACGCTGCGCCTGCTTCCGGAACGCCTCGCGGTCTGCCGCCTGGCGCCGGACGACTCGTTTCCCGCCTGGGTGCTGCATTCCGAGGCCACCGTGTGGTCGGTCACTCGCACGCCAGACGAGCTTTCGATCGTGTGCGACGACGGAGCGGTGCCACCTTCGGTCGCAAAGGTCGAGCGGCCGTGGCGAGCGTTCGTCATCGAGGGCCAGGTGCCGTTCGAAACCACCGGCGTCATCGCGGGGCTCACGGCACCACTCGCCGCGGCAGGACTGCCGGTGTTCGTGCTCTCGACCTTCGACACCGACTACCTGCTGGTGATGGAGCGTTACTTCGAGCGCGCCTCGGCGTGCCTGCGCGAGCACTTCGAGGTGCGGTAGCGACGCGCCACCGCACCTCGAGCGCCTGAAGCTAGAGACCGCCGAGCTGAATGGAGCGAGTCGCCGTCTGGGTGCCGCGCGTCACGGTGACCGTCACCGTGGCCGACTGAGAATTGAGGATCGTGCGAGTCGCGGTGCTGGGGTTCACGTTCGCCGCACTCGACAGCGTGGCGTTGGACCACGAAAAATTGTGGGTCCCCGTTCCGCCCGATGCGGTCGCGACCAGGTAGTAGGTGGTCTTGCTTCCCTGCGGGACCGTGTGATCGATCACGAGGTTGACGCTGAGCGGAGGTGGCGGCGGAGGCGGCGTGGCGCATGCTGCGTTCGGCCATCCGCCGACCCATTGCATGTCTGCGCCGATGGTGCAGCCGTTGGGTTTCCAGACCGGCGGGCTCGAATTGTTCGACAAACCCCACACATCGTCGTTGGCGATTGCGTTTCCGATCGAGCCGATCACGAACGCCGACTTGCCCCAGCTCTGGAACGTGAAGACGTACTGAACGTCGGGCTCCAGCGTGACCTGGGCTCCACCGTCCGCGCTGTTGAAGCTCACGAGCAGGTTGCTGCCGCAGTATCCCGGATTGGCGGCAAGGCTCATCACCGTCGTGATCAGGGCGCCGGTCGAACACTTGCGGATCTCGACGTTCTGCTGGCCGATGCCTGCGATGCCCAGCTCCCAGCCGTGTGCCTGTGCTGCATGCGGAGCGAGGGCCGCGGCGACCACGGCCGCGACTGCGATGAGAAACCGCTTCGTTGCTCTCATGCCTGCCTCCTGTTCCCCGGTCGGGGATCGGCGCCGCGCCGGAACGGTGCACGGCACGACGCCATGGTGCGCGCTTGAGATTGCGGCGCGCAATGTCGAAACTGCCGGCATGAGTTCCCCCCTTTCCCCCGCCGATCACTCGCAGCTCGCGGCACTCGGAATCAGCGCGGCCGAGGCCGAACGCCAGCTCGCACTGCTGGCACGCGGCGAAGCGTGGACAACGCTCGAACGGCCGTGCACGCGAGGCGACGGGATCGAAGTGCTCGATGACGCGACGCGCGAACGGGCGCTGGCCGCGCATGCGCATGCCGCCTCGGAGGGTCGCGCGCAGTGGTTCGTGCCGGCTTCGGGTGCCGCGAGTCGCATGTTCAAGGAGCTGATGCAGGTGCAGGCCGAGCGCCGCCCCGACTCGCCGGCCGAACTCGACGCGCAGGCCGCCTCGGGCAAGCCCGAAGCGAAGGCGCTGCGTGCGTTTCTGGATGGACTCCCTCGCTTCGCGTTTCGCGAAGCGCTTGCGGAGACTCTCGCTCAGATGACGCCCGGCGCGTCACTCGAAGCTCACGCGCGATCGGGGCCATTCGCGCCGATCCTCGCGGCGCTGCTCGACGCTCGCGCGCTCGACTACGCGAATCGCCCCAAAGGCGTGCTGCCGTTCCATCGCGAGGGCGCGGAGATCCGCACCGCATTCGAAGCTCAGCTCATCGAGGCCGGGCTGGTGGTGCGCGCCGCATCGAAGCGCTGCTGCCTGCACGCCACCGTGTCGCCACAGCATCGGACGCTGTTCGAGGCGCTGCTGGCGCAGGTTCGGGCGCGCGTCGAGGCGCGCATCGAGGCGCCGCTCGAGGTGCGCTTCTCGTCTCAACATCCCGCCACCGACACGCTCGCGGCAGATGCCGATGGCCAGCCCTTTCGCGACGCCGACGGCCACCTGACGCTGCGTCCCGCCGGGCACGGCGCGCTGATCGCCAATCTGGCGGAATGCGGCGCCGACCTGGTGCTCATCAAGAACATCGACAACGTCGCGCATGCACGCGTTCGGGAACCGAGCCTCGAGTGGGCGCGCGTACTGCTGGGCCTTGCCGCCGAGACCGAGTCGCGCGTGCAGGAGCTGGTGCGACGGCTCGATGCGTCGGCCGACGCGGCGGACGAAGCGCTCGCGTTCGTGCGCGAAGTGCTCAATCGCCCGGCAGTGATCAGCGGCGACGCGGAGTCTCGACGGCGTGACGCTCGCGCGGCGCTCGCCCGCCCGCTGCGCATCTGCGGCATGGTGCCGAATACCGGCGAGCCGGGCGGCGGCCCGTTCTGGGTACGCGGCCGCGACGGCGCGCTGTCACCGCAGATCGTTGAGAGCGCGCAGGTCAATATGCGGGTGCCGGCGCAACGCGCGGCGTTCGAAGCCGGGACGCACTTCAATCCGGTGTTTCTCGCCTGCGGGCTGCGAAGCGCCACGGGCCAGCCCTACGACCTGAACGCGTTCGTGGACCCCGACGCGATCATTCTGACTCGCAAGTCGGCAGGTGGCCGCGAGCTGCGCGTGCTCGAACGCCCGGGACTCTGGAACGGCGCGATGGCGCACTGGAACACGCGCTTCATCGAAGTGCCGCTCGAGGTGTTCAACCCGGTCAAGACCGTGCTCGATCTGTTGCGCCCCGCGCATCAGCCGGACTGAGCGCAACCGCTCGAAACATAGCGATTGAGCAGCCTCGAGCCGCGGAGTAGCTTCGGCCGCGGCCGAAGGTGCTGCCTATCGCTGCGTTCCATGACCGAACGAGCAGGAATTGAACCCCGTTCACCAGGAGGTCGCTCATGTCCCGGATGTCGGCGTGGTTTCGCCTCACCGTTCTCGCAAGCGCCCTCGCGGCGCTGCTGACTCCAGGCGTGTGTCTCGCCGCGTGGCCGAACGATCCGGCATCACCGCTCACGATTTATTCGGCAGCGAGCCAGCGATTCACGACCGCTTCGATCGCCGACGGCGCCGGCGGCTACTACCTGGTGTGGTCAGACGAGCGGTCGGGGAACAGCGATGTCTACGCGCAGCGGATCGATGCGAACGGCACGCTGCTGTGGAACGCGAACGGCCTGCCGATCGCCACCGGCTCGCCCTCTCAGTTCAATGGAACGCTCGTCGCGGACGGCACCGGCGGCGTCATCGTCGCGTGGGCGCAAAATGTCGCCGGCGTCGACGCGATCTTTGCGCAGCGACTCAACTCCGCCGGCACCGCACTGTGGACGGCGGGCGGCGTGCGCGTTGCCACGCAGCCAAACTCGCAGTCCACGCGCTTCGGCCTGGTCCCGGACGGCACCGGCGGTGCGATGTTCGCCTGGACCTACAACTTCTCGATCGGCGACACCGACGCCTACGCGCAGCGACTCAATGCTTCAGGGGTGCTGCAGTGGGGTGCGAGCGGCCTGGCGGTCGCCTCAAACACGTCGATTCAGGACCAGGTCGTCGCGGCCACTGACGGCGTGGGCGGCATGTGGATTCTGTGGCGCGACCTGACCGTGGCGAACGACAATCTCTACAAACAGCGGTTGAACTCAGCGGGCGTTGCTCAGTTTGCTGCGGGGGGCGACGTCGCCGAGCTCTTCGCCGCTGGCCTGATTCAGCAGCTCAACGCGATTCCCGACGGCGTCGGCGGCGTGATCGCGGTGTGGACTCAGGTGCAGGGCGCGTCGAGCGAGATCAACAGCACGCACGTCTATCCCTCGGGCGGATTCGTGATTCGCAATCTATCGGGAGCCGCCCCCGACGAGCAGAACTCCGCCATCGTGGTGTCGGACGGAGCGGGTGGTGCGTTCGTGTTCTGGTACGACCTGCGCACCGACGTCCAGGGCGACGTGTACGGCTCACACCTGCTGCTCAACGGCATGATCGATCCTCAATGGCCGTCGTCAGGACTTGCGATCGTGGCCACGTTCGCGTTCTACCAGATTCCCGCGACGGCGACGCCGGACGGCCAGGGGGGCGCGATCGTCCTGTGGCACGAGTTCTCGGGTGGCGCTGGAGCCACCGTGAAGGCGATGCGACTCAAGGCCAACGGCACACGCCCCTCGGGCTGGAACGCCACCGGCAACATGGTGTGCGCGAAGCCGGGCGCAGTGAACTCGGCGGTGGTGGCGCCGACCGGGCAGAGCGGCATGTTCGCGAGCTGGTTCGACGTGACGAACTCGCCGACCTACACGATCAGCGCCCAGCGCATCGATCAGTTCGGACAGATCGGGCAGTCCGAGCCTCGCATCGTGAACGCACGCGATGTGCCGAACGATCAGGGCGGACAGGTCCGGGTGAGCTGGAACGCGAGCCCGCTCGAGAACTCGGTGGATCCGCTGGTGCGCGGGTACCAGGTGTGGCGGCAGGTACCGCCCAACATCGCGCTGGCGGCCAAGCGAGCAGGCCGCGCGAGTCTGTTGCGCGAGATCGGTACGGGCGTGAACGCGACCTACTGGGAGTACGCGGGCGGTGTCGCGGCCCAGCACTTCGCGGGCTACAGCATGACCGTGGACACCGAGAGCGATTCGATCGCGGGATCGAACCCGCGCACACAGCTACTCGTGGAAGCGGTGGACTACTTCAACGCGCCGGGCCCGATGGTGCCTGACGTGTACTGGTTCTCGAACCAGGACTCGGCCTACTCGGTGGACAACCTCCCGCCAACCATTCCGAGCGGCTTCGCGGGAACCTGGTCGAGCGGCGGCTCTACGCTGTTGTGGAACGCGAACGGCGAAGCGGACCTCGCGAACTATCGCCTGTATCGCGGCGCTTCGCCCAGCTTCGTGCCGTCGATCGCGAATCGCATCGCATCGCCCACGCAGAGCTGGTACATCGATGCGGGCGCGAGCCCGTTCTGGTACCGCGTGTCGGCAGTGGACATCCATGGCAACGAAAGTGGGACAGCGCTGGTGCTGCCGGCGGGGACGACCGCGGTGGGCGATGACTTGCCGCGCGAAGTCGCGTTCGCGATCACGTCCGGGAATCCTTCACGTGCAGGCATCGCGATGCGAGTGGAACTGCCGAGTGCGGCGCGCGTGGATGCCGCGATCTACGACGCGAGCGGGCGACTGGTGCGTGAACTTGCGCGCGAGACGATGGCAGCGGGGCGCTGGCCTCTGACGTGGCGCGGGGATGCTTCGGATGGAAGCCGAGTCGGAGCAGGTGTGTACTTCGTTCGGACGATCGTCGGCGATCGCGCGTTTTCGAAGCGCGTCGTGTTGATGCCTTAGGGGGACAACGTGAACATCAAGGGAGAGCTGATTCCGGAGTTCGATCAGGAGATGGCGACCACGCGGCGGCTGCTCGAACGCGTGCCGAGCGACAAGGGTGAGTGGAAGCCGCACACGAAGTCGTTCTCGCTCGCACACCTGGCGCAGCTCGTGTCGAACATGCCGGGCTGGCTCGTCAACATCGTGCATGAGACGTCGCTCGACCTGTCGAAGGCGCCCAAGTACAGCAACGAGACCACCCAGACGCTGCTCGCCAGCTTCGATCGCAACGTGGCGGAGGCGAAGGCCGCGCTGATGGCAGCGAGCGAGGCAGACCTCGCCGTGGGCTGGTCGCTCACCATGGGCGAGAGGGTGCTGATGACGATGCCGCGATCCGTGGTGGTGCGACAGACGATCAACCATCTCGTGCATCACCGCGCGCAGCTCACCGTGTACTTCCGGCTGCTCGACGTGCCGGTGCCCTCGATTTACGGGCCGACGGCGGATGAGGGGTGGGGCGGGTAAGAGTCACAACCGCGCGCGAATTCCTTGAGTTCTGTAGAAATTCGCCTTTGAGGCGATGCGGGCGAGCCGTAACATTTCAGGTCGATCACGCTTCTCGGAAATCAACCCCTCCGATCGAGACGGCCCGCATGCGAATCCCACTGGCATTCCGACTCGTCTGCATCGCGTCGGCTCTCGCGGTCATGGCCCCGGCCGCCCATGCGACCTGGCCCGAGCAAGGCGCGAAAGTCGGCGACGGAGCCGGTCTCCAGTACTCGACGGTGATCTGCGCCGACCCCGCGGGTGGCGTGCTCGTATCGTGGGTGAGCTTGAGCGACACGGAATTCGCGACCTACGTCACTCGCTACGATTCGGGAGGGAACCTCGCAGCCGGCTGGCCTACGAGTGGCGTCCGCGTCGGGGACGGCGGCGTTTCGCCGCAGCCGTTGTTCTACTTGTGGCGCGACCACTCGATCGCGTCGGACGGAGCAGGCGGCGCCTTCGTGTTGTGGCCCGCCTTCAGCGGCTTTCGCGTCGCTCACGTCACCGCGAATGGCCAGCTCGACTCCAATTGGCCGGCCGGTGGGCTGCGTCCGGCGCCCGAGCCGATCACCATTTGGAGTGCAACGATTCTCGCGGACGGTGCCGGCGGAGTTTTCGTCGCATGGTCGGATGCTCGGGACGGCTGGAGACACGTGCGCGTTCATCGACTTCAAGTCGACGGTTCACCGTATCCCGGCTGGCCCACCGATGGTGTTCTGACAAAGACTGGATTCAACGAGCAGGACAAACCCGTGCTGTCGCTCGACGGTTCCGGCGGCGTGTGGGTGGGTTGGTCGGATGACGGTACAGCGGCGGCCTCTCGGGCTCAGTCGCTGAGCGTCCAAACGTACCTGCGAGTTCTTCAGCACGTCACTGCCGCTGGTGTGGTTGATCCACTCGTTCCGGCCAGCGGGATCGGCGTCGGCGGCTTCGACGTCTATCCAGAGTTCGGGATGGTCGGAGACGAATCGGGCGGCGTCTTCGTGCTTTGGGACGGAAGCGATCAGCCGCATGCTCGGGCCGGGAGTTTCGTTCAGAGACTTGGTCCGACGGGGACTCCGTCCAGCGGTTGGCCGGCGCTCGGGAATCTCTACTCGACAAGTGGGAATTCGCTCCATGGTCAATGGTCGGCAGCCGACGGACTCGGCGGCGTGCTGACCGCATGGAACGTCTACGTTCCGGGCGCCGGGCACGAGGATGTGCGTGTGCAGCGCATTCGCCCCGACGCGACGATTCCGCCGGGCTGGGATCCACTCGGGGTTCGTGTGGGTGCTGCGCTCGCGAATGGCGACCTGCCGCTCACGGTCACGGATGGATCGGGCGGGGCCATGGTGGTGTGGTCCGACTCCTCGTTGACGCCCGGAGAAACCGATCTGTTCGCACAGCGAGTCGATGCGGGCGGCTCACTCTGGCCAATCAGCGGTTCGGACCGACTCGCCGTGTGCACCGCGCCCGGCTTTCAGGGCGGCTCGCGCCTCGAACCTGCGGGCCCGGGAAGTGCGTACGTGAGTTGGGTCGACACGCGCTCGGACCAGGGCGATGTGTACGTCCGGAAGATTTCGATCGGGGAGTCACCCACCGCGACGATGCTCGTGCGCTTCGACGCCGAGCCGATCGAAGCTGGCATTCGCGTGTCGTGGGAGTTCTCGGGCCCCTCGCCATTTTCAGAGGTCGAGCTTTTCCGAGCGTCGAATGCGACCGGTCCGTGGACACCGGTCACCGCCGCGATTCGTCGCGAGGCCGGCGTGAGTGTGGCGGAGGATCACTCGATCGAGGCCGGGAACCCGTGGTGGTATCGCCTCGAAGCTCTCTCGCCTGACGGCGAACGCATGGCGTTCGGGCCGATCGTGGTCGAAGCTCATCCGCGACTTCAGGACGGCCTGACCGCCGTATCGCCTAATCCGTCCCGCGGACCCGTGACGATTCAATTCGCCCTCACTGCTCCGACCGAGGTGAGACTGAGCATTCTCGACCTCGCCGGTCGCGAGATCGCGAACCTCGCCGAGGGTCGCCACGAACGCGGGAGCTATCAGTTGAATTGGGACGGGCGGGCGAAACACGACCGGGTTCCGGCCGGTATCTACTTCGTTCGGTATTCAACTCCCGAGCGAATTACGACGCGCCGTCTCGCGATTGCGCGCTGAGGGAGCCGCGGGAGGCGAACGTCACTCACGAGAGTTCGCTCGACGTGTCGAAGGCGCCCAAGTACAGCAACGAGACCACCCAGCGGCTGCTCGCCAGCTTCGATCGCAACGTGGCGGAAGCGAAGGTCGCGCTGATGAAAGCGAGTGAGGCGGATCTCGCCGTGGGCTGGTCGCTCACCATGGGCGAGAAGGTGTTGATGACGATGTGGCGATCCGTGGTCGTGCGGCAGACCATCAACCGCCTCGTGCATCACAGCGCGCAGCTCACCGTGTAGTTAGCGTAACGTCGCTTCTGTAAATTCATATTTCCTGCATGAGCGGCCGCCGGGAGTTGCAACGGCGGGCCGCGTCGGCTCTCCTCGTCGATGTCCTGGAAGACGTCAACGAAGGAGGAAGCGATG
>JABFRW010000032.1 GCA_013140805.1 Candidatus Eisenbacteria bacterium | reverse complement strand
CGCCCGATGAACTTGCGCCACGCTGACCGATGCCGCTCGAGGCGATTGGGAAGTGGCGCTCTCCGAGGACCTGCAGAAGCGCTGGCGCCGCCAGCGCGTGCGACTGGTCTTCGACCCGCAGCGGCCGACGCTGCCGCGCGGCGCCTGGTTCACGGCGCCGGGAAGCACCGCGGGACAGAAGATGCTTCAGGTTGCGCGCGAGGAAGAGGTGGTCGCGCATCGGACCGCGCTCGCACGCGTTCCCGGAGCGCCCGAAGCGGGTATCGCGGCCGTGTGCAAGGTGCGAGGGCTGACGTGGGGCCCGCCACGGCTCGGCCCCGTGACCTACGAGCGCCGGGTCGCGATCCACGCCGTGGTCACGCTGTGGGGCGGGCTGCCGGCACAAGAGGAGTGGGTGCTGTTGCTCGGGCCCGACGGCGCACTGATCGAATGGGCGCGCTCTCCGGAACTCGGTGAACTGCGAGCGCGTGACGGCCTCTACCAGATTCACGACGAGCTGAGCGCCGAGGAAATCGAACGGCTCGTCACGGCTGCGCGCGAACACTTCGATGCGGTGCTTGGAGAGCGCGAACGCGAGTGGGAGCAGGGCGTGGGGCCGCGGCGCGACGAAGAGCTGCGCCGCCTCTCGGCATTCTTCGCCGCGCGCGTCGAGGAAGAGGAAGAGCGAACTCGACGCCGAATCAGCGGTGCCGATGTCGCCGAAACCGAAGACGGCGACACGACCTCGCTCAAGCTCGAATGGGAGCGGCGCGCCGCCGAGGTGCGCCAGCGCTGGGCGCTCCGCACCGAAGTGCGATGGTGGGGGATCGAGGAGTGGGCGTGGCCGGTCGCGGAGCTGGAGCAGGAACTCCGCGCCGGTGCGATGCACGTGCGTCTCACGTCTCGCGTGGACGTCGCTCGCGGTCGCCCGGCGCTGCCGCGCTGTCCCGGGTGCGGGACTCCCGCGGAAATGCTGGTGCGTGCGCGCGGGACGGTGGCGTGCGCGCATTGCGCTCCCTGAGTTCGAGACTCGAAGCCTTGACGGTCCCAACGCGAGCCGCTAACGTCCGGCTCTCCCGAAGTCCATCCTCAGCTTGTATTCAACTTGAGATCAACGTCATAACTGGAGGCATATCTTGTCGTTAGAGTCGCCACGTTCGGTTCAGCTCGCGGATCAGGGCGGCGAGGCCATCGAACGCTTGCAGAGCTTCTGGGCTCGCTCAGGCCGCATTCTTCTCGCCGCGCTCGGCATACTCATTCTGGTCGGCGCGGGCGGGTACTTCATGCGCCGCAATCAGCAGAACCGCGAGTCCCAGGCGGCCACCAAGGTCGCCGAAGCGACCGCCTACTACTGGCAAGGTGACTACGCGCGCTCGACCGAACTCGCCAAGCAGGTCTCCACCCAGTTCGCGGGCACGCGCAGCGGCGCCGATGCGCTGCGACTGCTGGGCGACAACCAGTTCTGGAACGGCGAGTTCAAACCCGCTGCGGAGTCGTACCGCAAGTACCTGCAGAAGTCGGGCAGCGGCCTGCTTGCGGACGCCGCGCGCAGGAGTCTCGCGTACGCCCTCGAGAGCGATCATCAGTACGCGGAAGCCGCAAAGGCCTACGACGAACTGGTCGGGCGATTCGATCGGGCCTCCTCGGCCGAGTTCCTGTGGGCCTCGGCCCGTTGTCTGCGAGCACTCGGTCAGGGCGATCAGGCGATCGAGCGGCTGCGTCGAATCGAGCGGGAGTTCGGCGAGACGACCTACGCGCGCTCGGCCATGATGACGATCGCCGAGATCGAAGCGAGCAAGGGCTAACTCGCGGCCTTGGAAATGAGCGCGGGCCCGGCCGCGGTCGAGCTGCTGTTTCTGTGGCACCACCATCAGCCCGACTATCGGCGGGCGCTCGATGGCCGCTCGCGCCTTCCGTGGGTGCGGCTGCACGCGACCAAGGACTACCTCGACATGGCGCTCCGCGTGGGGCGCCATGCGCGTTTGAGAGTCACGTTCAATCTCGTGCCGTCGCTGCTCGATCAGCTCGACGACGTCGCGGCCGGGGTGCCGGACGAGCTGTTCGAGCGCCTCGCTCGACCCGTGGCGTCGCTCGCCGGCGCCGAACGGGCGGAAGTCGTGTGGCGTTGCCGGATGCTGCCGCCATGGGCGATCGAGTCGTGGTCGCGACTGCGCGAGCTGCTCGAAGCGACCCGCGATTTGGGAGCGGTCGACGACGCGCGGCTGCTGGCACTCGAGTGCTGGTTCCTGATCGCGTGGCTCGACCCGATGTTCCACGACGAGTCCGAGGTGCGCGGCGCGCTCGCCACCACGCGCTTCGATGCATCGCATCGCGACGCGCTGCTGGCGCTGCATGCGCGGCTCGCGGCTCGCGTGATCGAGACCTACCGCCGACTCGGTGAGTCCGGACGCGTCGAGCTGTCGGCTTCGCCGTATTACCATCCGATCCTGCCGCTGCTGGTGGATTCGCGTGCGGCGCTTCGCGCGCGCCCGGACCTGGTGGTGCCGATCGATCCGTTCCGGGCACCCGAAGACGCAGCACTTCAGGTGTCGCGCGCGATCGAGCGTCACACGCGTGCCTTCGGCGCAAGGCCACGCGGCATGTGGCCGTCGGAGGGCAGCGTGAGTCCCGAGGTCGCCGAGATCGCGGCCCGCCAGGGACTGGCGTGGCTCGCGACCGACGAGGGCGTGTTGTGGCGCTCGCTGCCCGAAGGCGATCGCAAGCGCGCGGCACTCTATCGACCGTGGCGCTGGGAGACGGCGGCCGGCCCGATCGCTCTGTTCTTTCGCGATCACGAGCTGTCGGATCGCATCGGCTTCGTCTATCAGCGCTGGGACCCGCGCGATGCTGCGAACGATCTGATCGCACGAGTGCGTCAGCTCGGCGCAGAGCACGCCGGTGAGGAGCTGCCGCTGGTGTCGGTGATGCTCGACGGCGAGAACTGCTGGGAGGGCTACGCGCTCGATGGAGCGCCGTTTCTGGACGCCCTGTACGAGGGTCTCGAGGCCGCGACCGACATTCGCACCGTGACGCCGTCGGAAGTCCTCGCCGAACGAAGCTCGGTCGCCCGCCTGCCGGCGCTCCACACCGGTTCCTGGATCGACGCCGACTTTCACATCTGGATCGGGCACGCCGAGAAGAATCGCGCCTGGGAGCTGGTGACGCGCGCGCGCCGCGCGCTGGTCGACGCGGGACGGACGCTCGAAACGCATCCTGCTGCGTGGGAGTCGCTGCTTCGAGCGGAGGGCTCCGACTGGTTCTGGTGGTTCGGAGAAGACCACTACACGGCCGACAAGGCGGTGTTCGACGAGCTGTTCCGCGAGCATCTGCGAGCGGTGTACGAGTCGGCCGGACTTCCCCAGCCGGCCACGCTGGGATTGCCGATCGCGCGTCCCGCCTCCGATCCGATCACACACCTCAAGCCGCTCGGTCCTCTCACGCCGGTGATCGACGGGCGTCGCAGCCACTTCTACGAGTGGCACGCCGCGGGATGCGTTCGAGTCGGTGCGGGCGGCGGCTCGATGCATCGCGCGGCGGGCATCGCGACCGCGCTCCACTATGGCTTCGATTCGGAACGTCTCTACCTGCGCCTCGACTTCGCCGCCGGCCGCCGCGCCGAAGTGATCGCTCTGCGACTCGAATTGATCGAGCCGCGGCCGCTGCGCATTCAGATCGCCGAACTCAGCCCCGACACCGACGCGGTGCTGCGTCTGATCGGTGCGGACGCCGTCGAGCATCCGATCGAAGGCGCGGTCTGTCGCGTGGGGGAGATCGCCGAGATCGCGCTTCCGATCGCCAGTCTCGGGCTGATCCCCGGCTCGACGCTCGAGCTGATGGTGGAGGTGATCGGCTCCGCCGGGGTGATCGAGAGCGTGCCTGGCGAGGACCTCGTGCGCATCATGTTCCCGGAAGCGCCCGAGGAAGCCAGCCACTGGAGCACCTAGGGCCGCCCCGGAGCGTCGCGAAAGTTTCCGGTTGACCGGCCGCGAAGCGTGATGCTAGTTTTCCAGCACTGCTAGGAAATCAGCACTCACGTCGGGGGACGCCATGAAGAGATTGCGGGACCTGAGTCGTCGCGAGCGCGAGATCATGGACATCGTCTACGGAGTCGGCCGCGCGACCGCCGCGGAGGTCCGCGATCGCATGAGCGACCCGCCGAGTTACTCGGCGGTTCGGGCGACACTTCGCATCCTCGAGGACAAGCAGGTGCTCAAGCACGTCGAGGACGGCGCTCGGTACGTCTACCTGCCGACGGTCACGCGACACCGCGCACGTCAGAGCGCGATGCAGAACCTGCTCGAGACGTTCTTCGACGGCTCGCCGGCGGGCGCGGTCGTGGCGTTGCTCGAGGAGCGGGCGGCACGCATGAGCGAGGCGGATCTTCAGCGCGTCGAGGCGTTGATCGACCGCGCCCGCCGGGAGGGCCGATGAACTCCGAACTGCTTGCCCTGCTGCGTAGCGTGCCGGAACTGATCGCCAGCTCCGCGTTCGCGCGCGGGCTCGTCAATCTGACGCTGCTCACCGGTCTCGGCCTCGCGGCGGTCGCATGGCCGTGGCGGCTCTCGGCGGCGGTGCGGCACCGCATCGCGATCGCGACGCTCCTCGGCGCGCTCGCCATTCCTGCCGCATCCTTCTGGATGCCGTCGGTTCGCATGCCCGTGCTGCCGCCGGACTGGACGGCGCACCCGGCGTCGGTGCCGGCGCTCGAGACCGCGACACCTGCGCACCCGACACTCGCGCACCCGACGCACGCGACGGTCGACGCGAGGGTCTCCGAATCGATCGAGTCCGATCGGTCCACGGGACTGGCTGACACCGAGGCGGCGCTTGCGGCGTCGCCCCCCGCACCGGCTTCCGGCTGGCCGCTCGACGCAAACGCGACTCTGACATTTCTGCTGGCGCTGCCCGCGGTCGTTCTGATCGCCCGCCTGGCTCGCTCGCTGTTCGCCGCCCACCAACTGGTGCGCCGGTCGCGAGCGAGCGAACACCCGTCGCTGCAGCTCGAATTGCGAAACGCGTGCGAGCGGCTGGGGATCCGACGCTCGATCGAGCTGAGGGAGTCCGCAGAGCTCACGGTCCCGGTCCTCTACGGAATGGAGCGCGCGCGACTGCTGCTGCCGCCATCGGTGCTCGAGTGGTCGGCCGAGCGACGACGGGCCGTGCTCTTGCACGAACTGGCGCACGTAGCCCGCCGGGACACGTTGTCGCTGCTCTTCACCCGACTTGCGACCGCGCTGCTGTGGTTCCATCCGTTGGTCTGGGCGATGGCACGCCATGCGCGCATGGCGGCGGAGCAGGCGTGCGACGACGTGGTGCTCGCGAGCGGTGAGCTTGCGTCACGCTATGCCGAGGATCTGCTCGCGATCGCGCGCGCTGCCGACCGTGAAGGTCCCGCGGATGCGGTGGCGCCCGCGTTCGCGCGTCGCTCGACCCTCGAGCGGCGACTGGTGGCGATTCTCACGCCGGCGGCTCCACGTGGGCCGGCGACGGCACGCGCCACTCTATCGATCGGCGCGCTCGCGGCGCTGTTGGTCGGCGGGCTGGGGTCCGCGCGAGTGGTCGCGGCACCCGAGCCTTCGACGTTGCCTCCGCGCGCCGCCGCAACCTCGCAGCCTCCGTTCTCGGGCGCCAGCTCGGCCACCGAGCTCGTGGCGAGTGCCTTCGCGCCCGAGACCTCGAGCGACATGGCGAGGGCTTCGAGCGAACCCTTGGCCTCGAACGAGCCGCTCGCGGGCCTCTCCGAAGCGCGAAAGACTTCGAATCTCGATGAGAAAGAGGACTGGCGAACGGGGGAGAAGTGGTTCAAGTCGGCTACGGGCCACTACAACGAGAAGCGCTACGCCGCCGCGGCGAGCGAATATCTGCACGCCGCCTCGTCCGGCTATCGAATCGAGACCGCCTACTACAATGCGGCGTGCTCGTTCGCGCTGAACGACGATGCGGACAATGCGCTCGATGCGCTCGAACACGCGCTCGACGCCGGCTTCGATCGGCCCGATCTGATCGGCTCGGACGACGACCTCGACGCGATCCGCCGGCAGCGGCGCTTCACGGTTCTGTTGGAACGCGCACGCTCGACCGACCACGCACTCGCCCGGCTACGCGAGCTGATCTCCGACTACGAGGTGCTTCACTCGAGGCGCTCGAGGAATCCCGATGACTGGAGCCACACCGGCGTACAGCTGATGCGGGCCGGAGAGCCGACGCGTGCGGCGGCCGCGTTTGCGAGCCAGTTCGCGATCGACTCGAGCTCGACGGCGCTCTACAACCAGGCTTGCGCCTGGGCGCTCGCGGGCCGTCGCCTGTTCGCTCTCGATGCGCTCGAGCGCGCGGTCCTGGCGGGCTTCGGAAACGCCAGGAGCATCGCGGATGACGACGATCTGGAATCGCTTCGCGGCGATCGTCGCTTCCAGCGCCTGGTCGAGCTGACGAAGGAGCTGGAACTGAGCGAGACGTCGGACTCGCGCAGCGACGGTTCGAAGGGCTGGCGCCAGGCTCTTCAGCGCTACGAGCGAGTGGTGCGCGAGCATCCAGACCTCGGGCGCGCCTGGTTCAATCTGGGCTTCGCGCGGCTGCGTGCCGGCGACCCGGCGGGCTCGGCGGCAGCCTACGAACGAACGATCGCGCTCGGCTATCGACTTCCGACCTCGATGTACAACCTGGCGTGCGCCGCGGCGGCTCAAAACCGTGGGGACGACGCCATCGCGTGGCTGGAGCGGGCCGAGCGCAGCGGATTCGAGAGCTCGAAGTTCGCGTTGTCGGATCCCGATCTCGACGCCCTGAGAACCGACGCGCGGTTCCGGCGCCTGCTGGACCGCTGGCGGCTGGCTGATCGACTCGAAGACGAAGCGCACCAGGCCGAGAAGCAGAAGCTCCACGAGCTCGAAAAGCACAAGGGTCGGTAGCACGATCGCGGAGTCGAATTACGCGATGCCAGGGCTCGAAGGCCGGGGCGGCAACCCCGGCCTTCCTTCAATGGGGCTATGTCGCATAATTTATATTATGTAAACCTGCCCGGATCCGAGCCAGGCCGGCGCGCAGTCGAGCCGCGGGTCGACACGATTCGCCGTCCCTACTTCCCCGCGACGACGAAACTCAGCAGTTTGTCGGGGACGTGAATCACCTTCTTGAGCTCGGCGCCGTCCAGGTACTTGCGGACACGCTCGTCTGCCAGCGCCGCCGCTCGGGCATCGTCTTGCGAGGCGCCGCGCGGCAGCTCGAGCGTCGCGCGCAGCTTGCCGTTGACTTGAACGGCCAGGGTCACGACGTCTTCGATCACCAGCGCCGGGTCGTACGAGGGCCAGGCTTCCCAGGCCAGAGACTCCGCGTGCCCGAGCCGCCGCCACAGCTCTTCGCCCAGGTGAGGCGCGAACGCCGAGAGCAGCAGCACGAACGGTTCGATCAGGGTTCGCGGACGGCGCTCGAGCCGGGTCATCTCGTTCGTGAACACCATGAGCTGAGAGATCGCGGTGTTGAAACGCAGGCCCTCGACGTCCTCGGTGACCTTTCGCACCGTGCGATGGAGCAGCCGCAGGCTCTCGGGTGCCGGTGCGTCGGCGACCAGCAGCGGGCTCAGTTCCGCGTTCTCGGCCACCACCAGCCGCCACACGCGATCCAGGAAACGCGAAATCCCCTCGACTCCCTGGGTGCTCCACGGTTTCATGGACTCGAGCGGACCCATGAACATCTCGTAGAGCCGCATCGCGTCTGCGCCGAAGGCGTCGATCATCTCGTCTGGATTCACCACGTTGCCGCGCGACTTGGACATGCGATGGTTGTCTTCGCCGAGCACGATCCCCTGATGCACGAGTTTTCGGAACGGCTCGGGCGTGCTGACGACTCCGATGTCGAACAGCACCTTGTGCCAGAAGCGTGCATAGAGCAGATGGAGCACCGCATGCTCGGCGCCGCCGACGTAGAGGTCGACCGGCATCCAGTAGCGTTCCTTCACTGAGTCGACGAGCTGAGCGGGATTCCGGGGATCCAGATAGCGCAGGTAGTACCAGCACGACCCCGCCCACTGCGGCATCGTGTTGGTCTCACGCCGACCGCTCGCCTCGCCTCCGCGCGGGTCGCTCGTGTTCACCCACTCGGTCAGGTTCGCGAGCGGGCTCTCCCCCGTTCCCGACGGTTTGATTTCCTGCGCCTCGGGCAGGCGCAGTGGCAGTTGCTCCTCGGGAATCGGGACCGCTTCGTCGCCGACCCACACGATCGGGAATGGCTCGCCCCAGTAGCGCTGGCGCGCGAACAGCCAGTCGCGCAGCTTGTAGTGGATCGCGCCACGCCCCGTCGAGTTCGACTCGAGCCACTCGGTGATCTTCGCGATCGCCTCCGCCGGTGCCAGCCCATCGATGCTGAAGGTGCCGTCCGGAGTGCTCGAGTTCACGATGCGGCCATTCGCGTTGTCGGTGAACGCGGCTTCCTCGACATTCCCGCCCGCGACCACCTCGCGAATCGGTAGCCCGAACGTGCGCGCGAACTCCCAGTCGCGCACGTCATGTCCGGGCACCGCCATGATCGCGCCGGTGCCGTAGCCGGTCAGCACGTAGTCGGCGATCCACACCGGCAGGCGCTCGCCGTTGGCGGGATTGATCGCGTGGCCGCCGGTGAACACGCCGGACTTCTCGCGTCCGACCTCCTGCCGCTGCATGTCACTCTTGCGCACGGTGCGCTCGCGGTACTCGGTCACCGTGTCGCGATGCGCGGGCGACGTGAGCGCTTCGACCAGCGGGTGTTCGGGCGCCAGCACCATGTAGGTGGCGCCGAACAGCGTGTCGGGGCGCGTCGTGAAAATGCGCAGCGCGCCGTTGATTCCGTCGAGGCGGAACTCGACCTCGGCGCCGATCGATCGGCCGATCCAGTTCTTCTGCATCTCGAGCGTGCTGGTCGGCCATTCGACGAGCTTCAAGTCATCGAGCAGACGCTCGGCGTAGGCCGTGATGCGCAGCATCCACTGGCGCATCGGCTTTCGCACCACCTCGAAGCCGCCCACCTCGCTGCGACCGTCGACGATTTCCTCGTTCGCGAGCACGGTGCCGAGGGCGGGACACCAGTTGACCGGCGCCTCGGCCACGTAGGCCAGGCCGCGCTCGTGCAGCCGGAGGAAGATCCACTGCGTCCAGCGGTAGTAGGCCGGGTCGGTGGTGTCGACCTCGCGTTCCCAGTCGTAGGAGAGCCCGGCGCGCTTCATCTGGCGCCGGAAGTTCGCGACGTTCTCGGAGGTCGTCACCGCCGGATGGATGCCGGTCTTCATCGCGTACTGCTCGGCCGGCAGGCCGAATGCGTCCCACCCCATCGGGTGCAGCACGTTGAAGCCGCGCATGCGCTTGAAACGCGACACGATGTCGGTCGCGGTATAGCCCTCGAGGTGGCCGACGTGAAGTCCAGCTCCCGACGGGTAGGGAAACATGTCGAGGCAGTAGAACTTGGGACGTCCCGGTACCTCCCGAGTGCGGAAGGTGCCGTGCTCCTCCCAGTACTGCTGCCACTGGGGCTCGAGCTGCTCGAACGGGTAGCGTTTCATGGGCCGACGGGGTCCAGGGGGCCAAAGCCGCGCGAAGGGTCCGGCAGCATAGCGAATGGCCGCGAGCGACGCGAAACCTCGCCGTCGCGAGGCACGTCCAATCCCGGCACCAGGAGCAATTCTCGCCACGCACTCGAACTGGAGGCACTCGTGACCTCGCTTCTCACTCGTACCGGCACCGTGCTCGCGCTCGTTCTCGCCCTGCTGCTCGCCGGCAGCTCGCCCGCGGCGGCGCAGCAGATCGCCGACACCACGTTCACTCCGCCGATTCCAACTCCGGACTACGCGGCGGGCGCCGGACCGGTGGTGCTGATCGACGAGGGCCATCACAACTTTCACACCCGCACCGGCCGCTTCACTGCGTTCGCGCGACTCGCGGCCCGAAATGGCTACGCGGTGGGTTCCCACTCCACGCGCTTCACGCTCGAGTCGCTCGCCCCCGCTCGCGTGCTGGTGATCTCGAACGCGATCGAGGCGCGCAACGAATCCGCCTGGCGCCTGCCGGTGTGGTCGGCGTTCGACTCCGCCGAGGTACGCGTGGTCGAGCGTTGGGTACGCGACGGCGGCTCGCTGCTGCTGATCGCGGATCACATGCCGTTCGGCGGCGCGGCCGAGTTGCTGGCCGCCGCGTTCGGGGTCTACCTGTCGAATGGCTTCGCAGAGGACTCGAGCGGCGAATCGGAGTTCGTGGTGCGGCGCTCCTCAGGACGGCTCGCGCCGCACGCGATCACCGACGGCCGCAACGCAGCCGAGCGTGTCGACTCGGTCAAGATCTTCACCGGCCAGGCGTTTCGGGCACCCGCCTCGGCCGAACCGCTCCTCATGATGGGCGAGCGCTCGGTGGTGCGTCTCCCCGAGGAGGCGTGGAAGTTCTCCGCCGCGACGCCGCGCGTGCGTGCCGACGGCCTGCTGCTCGGTGCGGCGCTGCGCCATGGCCGGGGCCGAGTGGTGGTCTACGGCGAGGCGGCGATGCTCACCGCGCAACTCGCGGGCCCGAGCCGCGAACGGGTCGGCATGAACGCCCCCGAGGCGGCGCATCACGCGCGCCTGGTGCTCAATACGCTCCGCTGGCTCGCGGCACCCGTCAGCGGTGCGCCGCGCTAGCTCCGGCGGCGCGCGCCGCTCCCGCTCCCGCGACCGTTCGGGTGGCGAGTTCGAGCAGCGCCACGATGTCCGCGCGGCCGCCCTTCCAGGCCGACTCCATCCGATAGAGCGCATCCATCGCCGGCCCCAGCTCCCGCGCGCCGACTCGGCGGGCGAGCAGCGCGCTGAGTTCGCGTGAGCGCGCCCAGCCGCCCAGCGCGCCACCGACCAGATTGACGAGCGCGAACATCACGGTGCCCTCGTTCATGCCGCCGGCCAGCATGCGATGCAGTCGCTGGGTGGCGCGTCGCACGTC
The DNA here is from genome assembly GCA_013140805.1 of Candidatus Eisenbacteria bacterium. Classification (NCBI taxonomy): domain Bacteria; phylum Candidatus Eiseniibacteriota; species Candidatus Eiseniibacteriota bacterium. The sequence goes on along the minus strand of JABFRW010000032.1, from coordinate 643 downwards.
CCCCGCCGCCACCGCCGCCACGTACTGCGGCAGGTCGGCGTCCAGCATCGGCGCGCGCAGCGCCTCGACTTCGGCGCGCGTGACGCGGCCCTCGGGGCCGGCAAAGGTCGCGAGTTTCTCGAGCTCGTTGAAGCACGCCGAGGCGTCTCCTTCGCAGGCACTCGCCACCGCCTCCACCACGCCGGCCTCCGCGCGAACCGCGGCGGCCTCGAGGCGGCGGGTTCCCCACGCGACCAGCGCGTCGAAGGCTGGCGGCCATGCCGTCCAAACGCCGTCACATGCAGCGCGGATCGGCGCCAGCGACTTGCGCTCGGTCTCGCTCGCCGATTCGTGAATCAGCACGCAGCTGCCCGCACCGATCGCGGCCAGCCCACCGGCCAGCGCTTCGACCTTCTTCTCGCTTCGTCCGAGGTCCTCGATCTCGAGCACCACGAGCAGTTCGCGGGTCGAGAACAGCGAACCGCCCTGAGCGGTGGCGAGGATCTCTGCGACGTCGTTCTCGCCCGCGCGCATCACGCGAGCGAGCGGCTGCTCGGGCACTGCGCGGGACCACGCGCGCCGCAGCTCGGCGAGCAACGCGGTCTTGAGTGCCTCGTCGGGACCCTCGAGGTAGAGTGCCCGAGGAAAGTGCCCGCCCTTCGCC